>NZ_CAJMXD010000013.1:0-19686 GCF_905219685.1 Barnesiella sp. CU968 | reverse complement strand
GTTATGAAATCCTGATGGGAGGTGATTTCAACGAACCCTCGTTCAAGGACTGGATTCAGGAGACGGCGCAGATGTTTGACCATAATGGTTTTGCCGTTGAGTGGTCCGTGACGAAACTGCTTGATGATAATGGTTTTACGGACATGTGGAGGGCGCTCTATCCAGATCCGGTTAAGAATCCCGGTATCACTTATCCCTCTGATGTGCCTACGCTACCGGCTGAAAAGATCTGTTGGGCGCCTAATGCCGATGACCGTGACCGGATAGACTTCATCTTCGGCAGCCGGAGAGTGAAGCCTCTTGAGGCTGTAATTGTCGGTCCGCGTGCATCCATGTGCCGGACCGAGAGAACTGAGGAAACTTCAGCCGACAGCATTGCCACTCCTGCCGGCACATGGTTCTCCGACCACAAAGGCATCTTTGCGAAATTCGTTATTTCCGATTATTTTTAAACAAGCTCTTAGTCTCAGGCAGCCGTTGCGATCAACAGCTGCTCCCAAGATACCTTTGTCGCAGAACTCAATCGAGGAGTTTTGCATAGATTCAAGGATGAAGCCCGTGCGTAGTTTTGGGGTATAGGTTTGGCGGTTGGGGGGAATTTTGTTAATTTTGCAGTGAACTATGTGGAACGGCTGTACCGTTTTAGAAGAGTAATCACACAGTTCGTGTAAACCAATGGCAAATAAACTGGTTGAAATAGTAGCCAAGAATGCGCTGAAGCTAAAGGGACGAGAAGCCTACCGCTTCTGCTGGCGCAAGGATGGTGAATGGCTTTCGACTCCCTGGGAGGAGTTTGCCGTCCAGGTGGATGTGGCAGCGAAATCGCTGGCGATGCTTGGACTTTTAGAGAAAGATACGATAGCCATCTGCTCTCCCAATACCCCGCAGATATTGATAACGGAGTTGGGAGCGTTCAAGAATCGTCTCGCGTCTATTCCTATATATTCGAGTAGTTCGCAGACCCAATATGATTTCATAGTTTCCGATGGGGGTGCTTCTGTCCTTTTTGTGGGCGACAGTCATCAGTATCCTCTTGCATATAATCATTGGAAATCCCATCCCGATAAAATACGGAAAATCGTCATCTTCAAGAACGATGGTCTTGATTTGAGGGAAGACGATACGGTCTCTATTTTCTGGGACGACTTTGTGCGTCTCGGCATGAACGCCACGGAAGAGACAGCCCGAGAGGTAGAAAGGCGGGCATCCGGCGGTCTGCCGGAAGATATGGCTACGCTGATATATACTTCAGGCACGACCGGCGAACCCAAAGGGGTGGTCATAACCCATGGCAATTATGATGCGGCTATTGAGATGCATCTCGAGATGCTGACAACAATCAGCGATGATGACCTTTCAATGGCGTTCCTCCCGATGTCTCACATCCTCGAGAAAGCATGGTGCTTCTTCTGTATTTCGCGCGGACTCGCAGTTGCGGTCAATTATGATCCCCGCCTGATTCAGGACACTATCCATGAGGTGCATCCCAATCTTATGTGCTGTGTGCCGAGGTTCTGGGAGAAGGTATATGCCGGTGTCAAGGAGAAGATCGCGGCGATGAGTCCGATGCAGAGGACTTTGGTGAACCGCGCGATAAGCGTGGGACGCAGACGTAATCTCCACTACAGAAGGCGTGGCAAGAGGGCGCCTTGGTATGTCGAGAAGGAGTATAAGTTCTGGGATAAACGCATATTCTCCAAACTGAAGGGTGCTATAGGCATTCCGAATCCGAATTTCTTCCCTACTGCGGGAGCGCCACTGAGCGACCGTATCTGTGAATTCATGCATTCAGTGGGAATCGACATAATAATCGGCTACGGTCTTAGCGAGACCACAGCCACAGTAAGCTGCTTTCCTGAAACAGATTACGAGATCGGAACAGTTGGCTTGCCCTTGCCGGGTGTGAAAGTGCGGATAGACGATAACGGCGAGATTCTGGTAAAGGCACCCACCGTGACTCCCGGATATTACAATAATCCGGAAGCGAATGCAAAAGCCTTTACGGAAGACGGGTATTTCCGCACAGGTGATGCGGGACATTTCACGCCATCAGGCGCGCTTGTGCTCACCGAACGTGTAAAAGACCTTTTCAAGACTTCGAACGGCAAGTACATAGCCCCGCAGATGCTGGAGAGCCGTCTTGCCGAAAACAAATACATAGACGAAGTGGCTGTGATCGGAGACAAACGGAAATATGTCACGGCTCTTGTGGTGCCTAACCTGTCGCAATTGCGGAGATGGGCGGAGAAGGAAGGTATGCAGACCACTGACAGTGTGGCGTTGTGTGCCGATCCGCGCACCGTGGCGTTCATAATGTCGGAGATAAAACCGGTGCAGGCGGATCTTGCGGAATTCGAGAAGATAAAAAAGATAACTCTCCTACCGCATCATTTCTCGATAATGAACGGAGAGGTGACCAACACCATGAAGGTAAGACGCCCCATCGTAAATGAACGCTATGCGGCAGAGATTGAAAAAATGTATAACGAATGATAACACTCGAACAACTTAAAGACGCTGAAGAGCGCACTGCCGCGCTCAAAAGGTATCTTGACATAGATTCAAAAAGAATCGAAGTCGAGGAGGAGGAATTGCGCACGCATGTCGCTGACTTCTGGGACGACAGGGATAAGGCTGAGGCTCAGATGCGCAAGATCAAGGAGCTTCATTTCTGGATTGATTCCTNCACCGCGCTTGAAAAGCAGGTGGAGGAACTTCAGCTCGCCTTTGATTTTGTGAAGGAGGAACTCGTGACGGAGCAGGAAGTAGACCAGCAGTATGAGGCTGTGGTCAAGGAACTCGAACGTCTTGAACTCCGCAATATGCTGCGGCGCGAGGAAGACAAGCTCGGCGTGGTGCTCAAAATCAACTCCGGTGCCGGCGGCACAGAGAGTCAGGACTGGGCGCAGATGCTGATGCGCCTGTATCTGCGTTATGCGGAACGTCACGGCTATAAGACATCCATCGCCCAGATCCTCGATGGTGACGAGGCGGGAATCAAGTCTGTTACTATTAATGTGGAAGGTGATTATGCCTATGGCTTCCTCAAGAGCGAGAACGGAGTGCACCGTCTCGTGCGTGTAAGTCCATATAACGCTCAGGGAAAGCGTATGACTTCTTTTGCCTCTGTATTTGTAACCCCTCTTGTAGACGATACAATAGAGGTGAATGTGGAGACGGCACGCATATCCTGGGATACCTTCCGTTCCGGAGGAGCCGGAGGTCAGAATGTCAACAAGGTGGAATCGGGAGTGCGTCTGCGTTATCAGTATAAAGACCCATACACGGGAGAGGAGGAGGAGATCCTTATCGAGAATACCGAGACCCGTGACCAGCCGAAGAATAAGGAGAACGCGATGCGTCAGCTGCGTTCAATCCTTTATGANAAGGAGTTGCAGCACCGCATGGAGGAGCAGGCAAAAGTTGAGGCAGGCAAAAAGAAAATCGAATGGGGTAGCCAGATACGCAGTTACGTCTTTGATGACCGCCGTGTGAAAGATCATCGCACCAACTATCAGACATCCGATGTGAACGGTGTGATGGATGGTGAGATAGATGAGTTCATAAAGGCGTATCTCATGGAATTCGCCGGTTCCGAATCCTGATGATACAGGTTTCGGAGCGGACAGCATTCATATAGACAGCCTCTGGATAATCATCTGGGGAGAGATGCCCCGGAGACAGTGATAATCGCCGCGCATGCAAGGTTTGTTACCGAATACCGAGCATGGGCGGCATGTCATATCCAGCTGCACGGCGTCTGCGGGGTTTTGTCGCCAGCCGAGAAAGCCGGTGTAAGGGTGCGTGGCTCCCCATACACTTACCGTGCGCAGACATACGAGAGAGGCGAGATGCATGTTGGCGGAATCCATCGAGAGCATCGCATCGCAATGGCTCAGCAAAGACAACTCGGCACCAATGCCGAGCGATGCAGAGGCAATGTTGACGATGTCGGGGAATTTCCCGGAAAGCGCGGATATCTGCTTCTCTTCCTCTTTTCCGAATCCGAAAACAAATATCTTTGTGTCCGGGCGGACGGCAAAATGCTCAGCAACCTTCTCTACCAGTTCAAACGGATAGATTTTACCTTTGTGTTTTGCAAAAGGTGCGATGGCAAGCCAGTATTCACCCTCTTTTTTGGGCGGACTTACTTCCATGAATTCGAGAGGATTCCCTTTCCCTTCGCCATAAAGAGAGCGGAATGTGTCGGCGAGAGTGATTCCTGCAATGCTGAAAACCTCTTCGTATCGTTTCGGAGTCGGTTTGAGTTGAATAAGCATCTTGCGGTTGGGACGCGTCAGATTGCGTTTCTCGGCACGTCCCTTGTCGATATGCCGGCACTTCACGCCGCTCATCATAAGAAATTTCCTCAACAGCTTGGTGCGCAATACATCATGAAGATCCACATATGTGTCAATATGGAATCTTGACCTCAATGTGCGCGCGAGTCTCCATATTCCTGCCACACCTTTGTAATTGTCAAGGTCAATGCCTATCACGCTGAGGTTTTCGGGTTTGTTTATGAATACCTGTGCAGGATGACTACGGGTCAGAAAATAGAAGTTATCGTGCGGGTTGGCATAACACGCGTTGTAGACCGATGGCAGCGTCATCGCCACATCGCCCAAAGCCGAGAAACGGCTGATGAGAATATTTCGTGATTTATTTTTTCTTTGCATAAAGCACCGGATTTGTCGCCGGGTCATTGTATAGTTTCATCTGACGGTATACTTTCATATATTTCCGTCCGGCATTGATGTCTTCAAGCAGAGTGTCTATTGCAGCTGTCAGATCTTCGCGTTGTTCCAAAAGGACCGCGAGTTTCGCACGGCTCTTGGCGAGATGCTCTTCGGATGCATCGGTGCGTTCAGCCTGCTCGCGCATGTGCCAGATCTTCAATGCGAGAATTGACAGACGGTCAAGCGCCCATGCCGGTGATTCTGTGTTGATGGTTGCGTCTTCACGAGGCGTTACATCCTTATACTTATCTCTGAACCAGGTGTCGATATCCTCCACCATGTCGGTGCGGACCTGATTCGAGCGGTCTATGCGGCGTTTCAGGGCAACTGCCTCTACGGGATCTATCTCGGGATCGCGGATGATGTCTTCAAGATGCCACTGCACTGCGTCCACCCAGTTTTTATTGTAGAATATGGCTTCGAGCGTTCCTTCTTCATATGGATTCATGCACGGAGCGTCTACGTTGTCGGTCTTATGATAGTCGGCAACGCTGCGGTCGAATATTTCGTTGGCGGTTTTTGTGTTATTTTTCATGGGTTGTAACAGATAAAAACTTTCGATTCTCAAAAATAAGCAAAAATTCGGAAATATAAAAACGAAAAACGGCAAATTCCTGAAACTTCACGACAGGGTATGGCCAGGGTATGGCGACAAGCCGCAAGTAGATTGCGGACTCTAAAGAAAAAATCTCCTCGCATCTCACGATGTGAAGAGATTTTCCTGCCTTAGTTTCCGGAACAAAGGCGTCTCAGGTCAGTGCAATGACCGCGCGCGGACGCTCCGGATTTCGGGCAGACGATAGAAATTACTAATGTATATAACCCAAAATTTAGACAATTATGTTTTTCGCCAAGGCATAGTTTAAGGCTTGTTGAAACATATCTAAGTCATGAAAAAAAGTGTCTTTATGATTGGCTACAGTGTAATTGATTATTATTTGATTTCAATTCGCGTTTACGGGATGTCTGGTTCAAGATTCATTATGATGGCATGCATTTCCCTGTGTTTGTAATGCATAAACGACAAAATCGGTTGCGATATTGCAACCGATTTTGTTAAAACGTATTGTAAAAATGTTAAATTTTCGCAGATGAACGTGTCGCGCCGACAGGGTCTCTTTTATTCGCGGAATGGTGCGAAACGCAGTCCGGCGGCTCGCGAGTGGAGGTTTGCCATTTCAATGGCGGCTACGGCTGCTTCCGAGCCTTTGTTGCCGAGATTTCCTCCCGCACGGTCGAGAGCCTGCTGCAGATTTTCCACTGTCAGCACTCCGAATATGACCGGCGTGCGCCCTTTGGCATTAAGCTCGGCTGACGCCTGGGCAACAATCTGGCATACATAGTCGAAATGGGGGGTATCGCCGCGGATTACGCATCCTATGATAATGATTGCCGAAAGGTCGGGCATTGAAGTCAGTGCCATACCTGCGGCATTGGCAAGCTCAACAGTGCCGGGCACATCCTCGATGAAAAGGTTTTTATCTTCAACTCCTGCCTTGTGGAGCACTTCGATGGCACCGTCGCGCAGGGCATGTGTTACTTCCGGATTCCATTTTGACGTGAATATGGCGCATTTGAATCCCTCTGCATCAATGATGCGCGGAATCTCAAGTTCCGCGCCGTTGGTGTTCAGTATGGTTGACATTTATACGATCAGATGTTTTCTGTTTTGTCCTTCTTTATTCTGGATATGCGGCTTTTCGCCTCTTTCTGCACTTTATGCAGAAACGCTTTCCAACCAGTCTCGTTGCGGTTGTCGGTATCGATTATCTCGATCAGTGCGAGTATGTCTTCTTCAAGCTCTATTGTCTCAAGGGCTATGGCATGAGGCAGCACAGCCTCAAGAAGGCGTCTTGCGCGAGGGCGCATCTGATTGAGACGCATCATTATCTTTGCCATCTCGATGGTCATCTTCACTTCGCGGCGTGTGACTTTGCCGGCGCGTTTTTTCGACAGCTTGATTGCTTCGGAATAGAACTTGAGTGCCGCGCGGTAGTCGCCGGTGGATGCGAGAAGCTCGCCGACATTGCGTAGAGACTCGATAAGCCTGTCGGTGGCAGCGCTTACGCCTGCGTTTACTTTGTCATAAAGGACTCCGGCGTTGATCTGCTGCTTTACGAGAAGCTCCATTGTCTTTTTGCGAGAGCGGAGTATTCTGGTCGAGAGTTCCATTGCGAGGATATGATATTTGCCGAAGCGTTCGGCATCTTCTTTGATAAGGTTCTCAAGCACCTTGAAAAGCACATCGAGTTCTTTTTCGCTTTGCTTATAATCTTTCAGCTGGAAATGAATCTCGGAAAGATCAAACAGCAGCCCGACGAGGAGCGCTCTGAATTCGTGGTCGCTGTAGCTTGAGAAACCGCGTAATGTTCTCAAACCTTCCACGATACGCTCCATGGAGTCAATATAGCGGTTTTCAGATGCAAGACTTTCTGCTGTCTTGCGGCACGTGATCACAGCTTCCGCTATCTCGCGGTCTCCCGATTTCTTGTCAACCTTTTTGAGGTCAACGGGTATCTCTATCATTATCATATCCTTATTCTGAATTTATTGCCTTTGTGGCATTTTTTCCTTATGGCTTTATGGCTTCTCTCGATTTATGACCCAGATATCCGCCGTGGTGACGTTTGGCATAATCCTCCGTAGAAAATCCGATAGCTTTCATTGTGGATACAACCAGAACGTCGCCGATTACGGTCATCATAGTGGTGGAGGTCGTTGGAGTCAGTCCGAGCGGACAGACCTCAGGCGCGCCTCCGGTCCATAATGTGACATCGCCTGTCTGCGCCAGAATGCTGTCGGCATCTCCTGTTATAACGATTATCGGTATCTCAGGGTTCAAGACTCTTGCAAGTTCTATGAGTTCAAGGATTTCCCTGGTCTTTCCGGAATTGCTGAGAAGCAGAAGCAGGTCATGGCGTTGTATCACACCGAGGTCGCCGTGCTGGGCTTCGGACGGGTGCATGAATACTGACGGAGTGCCTGTGGAACTGAAGGTAGTGGATATGTTCATGGCTATCTGCCCGGCTTTGCCCATGCCAGATGTGATCAGCTTGCCGCCACGGCGGTTCACATGTTCCACTATCAGTTCTACGGCGCGGTCGTAGGCGTCGCTGACCGGGATGTCGAGAATTGCCTGAGCCTCTTTCCTGAGGATCGAGAGCATATCGTTTTGTATGGTTGTCATTTTGTCATTGATTTTTCGAGTGCGTCACGCCAGTGTGCCGGCATGGGGATAGATTGCTGAGTGGCAGGGTCAAAGCATACCATGACAGTCTCACATGCGGATTTGATTTCTCCCGAATCCTTGAGAGCGATGACCTGCATGAGCTTGAAGCTGCGGTCCGATATGAATTCGCAACGGGTGTGCACGACTACTTTCTCTCCGAAGAAAATCGGGGCTATATAGCAGCAGTCAACATTGGCTATCACTGTCTCCACCTTGCTCCATTCTATGGCCCGGTCAAGGATGTTGCTGAAGAACCATGCCTTCCCGGTGTCGTAGAAGGAAAGGTATATGGTGTTGTTGACGTGTCCGAGTACGTCGACGTCCCTGAAACGTATCTGAAGGTCTGTCTGGTATCTGAATTCCGACAGAGGCGGTATATTATGCGGATTCATTGTCCTGTTTTGAAATTATTGTCATTTCTTTTACCCGACAAATCTAATTTCGGAAATCACATTCTTTCCGAGTTTGCCGTTTATGCATTTTATAATGGAGGTGCGGTTCATGGTCAATTCATGACGCAACGGAGGGGAGGAGACAGAAATCGTCATGACTCCGAGTTTCACCGCCGGCGGTCCGCAAAGACGCGCTATGTGGTCTCCCACAACAGGTTTCCACAGCCCGATTGCCTTTTGCTCATCGAGTCTTGCCGTCATGTTGCACTCCTGGATGGTGAGCCGGAGCACATCTCCTATGGATTGAACTTCATTTCTTCTCATTCTGACAGATAAGATTGAAATTTCCGTCTGCGACCTCAAACATTCGGCTCTCCCCTTGGAGAGATGCGATGGTCTCGTCGAGGTGCTCGCGGTTGGTGTCGGTAATGAAAATTTGTCTGAAATTCCCGCCGGTGCTCACAAGTTCCATTATTCTTCTTACTCTTTCCGAATCAAGTTTGTCGAAAATGTCATCAAGGAGAAGCACCGGTGTGACACCGCTTCTCTCCTTGAGATAGTCGAATATGGCGAGACGTAATGCAACGGTGTATGATTTCACCTGTCCCTGGCTTCCAAGCCGACGCATGGAATATTCGCCCAGACCTGTGTCGAGATCATCTCTGTGAATCCCGCGCGATGTATATCCTAAAGCGAGATCCCGGCTCCTGTCTTCATTGAAGACCTGGAGAGGAGTCTTGTCGTTGAGCACACTCTTGTATTTCATAGATGCGGTTTCGGCATCCCCGGAAATCATTGAATAATACTTCCGGAACACGGGCGAGATTTCCTCCGTCCATTCTCTGCGCGTGGCGTGGATTGAGAGAGCGGTTTCCGAAAGCTGTGCTTCGATAGCCTCAAACAGCAACTGGTCCGAAAGTCCGGCACGCAGCATACGGTTGCGTGATTCCAGCGATTTGTTGTAGCGTATCAGCTGAGCCAGATATGTCCGGTCTGCCTGAGAGATGACCATATCCATCAGTTTGCGGCGCACTTCCGCCGCGCCGGTCACCAGCTCGCTGTCGGAAGGAGTGACTGTGACCACTGGGAATCTGCCGATATGCTCCGAAATACGGTCATATTCCTTTCCGTTGCGTTTGAGAGTTTTACCCTTTCCGCGCACAATGCCGCAGCTAACCTCTTCGGAAGCCCCGGTATCCATAGAATATTGCCCTTTGACCATCAGCATCTCTTCTCCGTGAAGAATCAGTGCGCTTTCCGGAATAGAACTCATGGGACGGCACATGCCAAGGAAATAAATGGCTTCGAGAAGGTTGCTTTTCCCCATGCCGTTTTTCCCCAGCAGACAATTCACCCCATCGCAGAAATCGAGTCTTGCGTCGCGGATATTCTTGAAATTCAATATGTCGATATGCTCAAGAATCAAGGCTCTTTCAATTATTATTCTTTTATTATTCTTTGGTTCCGAAAGCGAGATCACCGGCATCTCCGAGACCCGGCACGATATATGAATGCGCATTGACCTCTTCATCGATGTCTCCGCACCATAAAGTGGTCTTTTCTGCCGGGAAACGGTCGCAGATATATTTCACACTCTGGCGTGAGGCGATCACTGAAGCGATATGTATGCGGGCGGGTTCTCCCTTGGAGAGGAGAGCGCGATAGGCAAGTTCCATCGAGCTGCCTGTCGCCAGCATCGGGTCGACAAGAAGCAGGGTCTTTCCCTCGATTGACGGAGAGGCGAGATATTCGATAAGCACATCGAAGGTGTCACCCTTCTCTTTATATTTTCTGTATGCGCTGACGAACGCATTCTCGGCTCTGTCGAAATAATTAAGAAAGCCGTGATGGAACGGAAGTCCGGCCCGGAGGATAGTGGCGAGCACTATATTATCTGACGGTTCGCGGCATACAGACATGCCGAGCGGAGTCTGCACCTCAGTGTTCTTATAGTTGAGGCGTTTTGAAATCTCGTAAGCCATGATTTCACCTATCCTGTCGAGATTGGTGCGGAACCGTAGCGGGTCTTTCTGGATATTGATGTCGCGTAGCTCCAGCATGTAACGGTTTACGATACTCGGAGTGTCCGCGAAATTGATAACTTCTATCTCTGCCATTATGTTTGATTTTATAAATCAGACAAAGATAACAAACAAATCTGACTAAATCAAATTTTTGCACAAATCATATGTTTTGTGCATCGGTTATGTCGTTTGCAATTCCGGCTTTAAGTTCGGATATGTCGCCGAATTTTTTTTCATCGCGAAGGCGACGGAGGAATTCGAGTCTAAGTTCGCTGTCGTAGAGGTTGCCGGAGAAGCCTGTCAGATGGGCTTCGGTTGTGAGTGGAAGTCCCTGGCTTATGGTCGGGGCTGTGCCGATATTCACTACGGCGCGGTAGCGGCTGCCGTCGCTCAGAATGGCGTCTGCCGCATATACGCCGGGTGCCGGAAGGAGCAGCGATGCATCAGTCTTTATGTTGGCGGTGGGAAAGCCGAGACTGCGTCCGAGTTCACGCCCGTGTGTTACAATGCCGCTGATTGAGAAACGCCTGCCAAGCATCCGTGCCGCCGCTACTGTGTCGCCTTCGGCGAGTGCACGGCGGATGTTTGTGGAACTGACTCCTTTCACAACAGGTGCCTCCATAACTTCTATGCCGTATTCTTTCCCGATTTCTTCATATTCGCTGATACTCATTGATATGCCGTCGGATCCGAATGTGTTGTCATATCCGGCAATAAGAAGTTTTGTATTATATTCTGTGGCAAGTCGTTCAAACCATTGTCTCACGGTCAATTTCCGTAATGATTCGTTAAACTCGATCACTATTACTTCCACACCTGTTTTACGCAGGCATTTTTCACGCTCTTCCGGTGTCTCGAGCAGCAGTGGCGCTCTCTCAGGCGCGACTACGGCAAGCGGGTGAGGTTCGAATGTTATTACCGTAGGAAGCAGACCTTTGGGTTTGCTTTGCTCAGACAGATATTCAACCACTTTGCGGTGTCCGAGATGGACACCGTCGAATGTGCCGACAGTTACGGCGCGAGGACCGGCGGCGGAGATGCCGGATATATTATGCATCATGTAGACTTCTTAAAACTTTTTTTGTCAATCAGCGGTGCAAATTTAATAAATAATGACTACTTTTGCGGAAAGATTGTTGTAAAAATGAAGTTTATAGGGTATTACTGGAATTTCAAGCAGGATACACCGGCTTCATAAGGTATAATGAAAGAGCTTCTAAGAATCAGGATTATGAATAAGATTAAATCTATAGGTATCCTTACCTCCGGAGGTGACGCTCCCGGAATGAACGCGGCTGTAAGGGCAGTCACCCGTGCCGCGATTTTCGCAGGTTTTAAAGTGTTTGGAATCTATCGCGGATATCGCGGACTTATCTACGATGAGATTGAGGAGTTTTCCACGCAGAATGTTTCCAATATCATACAGCGCGGAGGCACTATCC
Source organism: Barnesiella sp. CU968 (assembly GCF_905219685.1). Classification (NCBI taxonomy): domain Bacteria; kingdom Pseudomonadati; phylum Bacteroidota; class Bacteroidia; order Bacteroidales; family Barnesiellaceae; genus Barnesiella; species Barnesiella sp. CU968. The sequence continues at coordinate 7,860 of NZ_CAJMXD010000013.1, read as the reverse complement.
TCAAGACAGCCCGTTGCAAGGAGTTTCAGACAGAAGAGGGGCGTCAGTGCGCCTATGATGTGATGAAGCGTCGCGGCATCGATGCTCTTGTGGTGATCGGTGGAGACGGTTCACTTACCGGTGCGCGTATATTTGCCAACGAGTTCTCAATTCCTATCATAGGCCTGCCCGGCACGATAGACAATGACCTTTACGGCACCGACACTACTATCGGTTATGACACTGCACTCAACACGATTATGGAATGTGTCGACAAGATACGCGATACAGCGACTTCCCACGAACGTCTTTTCTTTATCGAGGTGATGGGACGCGATGCCGGTTTCCTTGCGCTCAACGGTGCGATTGCGTCGGGCGCGGAGGCTGCCATCATTCCCGAGATCTCGACTCAGGTAGACCAGCTTTCTGAACTTATCAAGAATGGCTTCCGCAAATCAAAGAACTCATCGATTGTGCTTGTTGCCGAGTCTCCTATCACCGGAGGTGCGATGGGTCTTGCGCAGCGTGTAAAAGAGGAATATCCTGAGTATGATGTGCGTGTCTCGATTCTCGGACACCTTCAGCGTGGCGGCTCCCCCACGGCTCACGACCGTATCCTCGCCTCACGCATGGGTGCAGCCGCTGTAGATGCGTTGCTCGATGACCAGCGCAATGTGATGATCGGCATCAAGAACGACGAGATCACATATGTGCCTTTCACCAAGGCAATCAAGAACGACAAACCGATAAATCAAGATCTTCTCTCCACATTAAGAAGACTTTCCATTTAATCTGCGTATACCCAGACAGATGACAAAAGATAGACTATCTGACAATGAAGTGTCCCCCCACGAATTTGGACAGGCTAAACATTGTCAGGTGATTGAAAGAGTTCGGTATTGTACCGGACTCTTTCCTTTTGACCGTGATTTATCCTTTTGTCCCAATGAATGATTTATAGTGCGTACCTTAAAATTTGGTTTTTGGGGGAGCGAGCTTTAAAGTAATTTCAACGCTATGGCGGCACAAGCCTCGGCATCACAAAGCGCATGATGGTGGTTTTCCATTTCATAACCACAGGCGGCTGCCGAGAGGTGGAGCTGGTGGCTGGGTATGTCAAGACAGCGGCGTGAAGCTGCAAGTGTGCAATGAAATTCGTAACCGGGATATTCCATGCCATATTCCTCAAATACAGCCTTTAAGCAGCTTTCGTCAAAAGGTCGGTTGTGGGCTACGAGAGGCAACCCTTTGATTTTATCTGCCACCTGTGCCCATACTTCAGGGAATGTCGGTTGCCCGTCGGTGTCACGACGGGTTATGCCGTGAACTTTAGTTGTCCAATATGTATAGTAGTTGGGGGCAGGCTGAATAAGACTGTAAAATTTGTCAACAATCTCACCGCCACGGACAATCACAATGCCGACGCTGCATACGCTGGAACGTCTGCCATTGGCTGTCTCAAAATCTATTGCTACAAAATCCTGCATCTTCAGTCGTTCTTATAAAGTTCATACATATCCGAAATCCAGCCTTTCATCTCTTTGCGGAGTGATGCCGGACTGATCACTTCCATCATCGAACCGACATGGAGCAACTTCATTATGAAATCGTAGGTCGGCGAGAGATACAATTCAAAATCGGCATATTCACCGTAATCCTCAATAAGTCGCTGACTATGATGAAGAGGGAGTGATTTCAGGTAATGTTTATGGTCTTCGTTGGCTCGGATCACTATTCTCTCAGGCTTGACATCGTATCCGATAACCACACCGAATTTAGTCGCGAAATACTCTGTAGCATCAAAATCTTTCGGCAACTTGAACAGGGTGTCTGTCGGTTCTACGCTCTCCAGACGGTCAAGACCGTAAATTTTTATCTCATCGCGGTTGTTGCGGCCAAGCACGTACCAGCGGTTATCAAACAGTTTCACACAATACGGTTCAATGGGGAAACTGTAACCATGCTCCTTCTTGAACGGGCGGTATGCAATATTCACTACCCGGTTCTCCTTCATCGCATCCAGGATGGTGGTCAGATGATGACGCCCTGACGGAATTTCATCAATCAATATACGACCTTTCAATGAGAGGTTTTCGCCGATTATATTGCCGATGGCAAATGAGTCGAGCATCCACTTTTTGAGCTTGTCCTCGTCAATATCCTCGGGATTGGAGATATAGTAAAGATAACCGCCGACTTTCTGGCAGTCAATCATGATTCCGAACTGCTCGTAGATCGCGTCACGCCAGCGGTTGAATGTGGCACGGTGAAGTTCGCGTCCGTCACTGAAATCTTTGTTGCGTGACCAGCGGTCGGAAAGATCCTTGTGTGAAATCTTCCCGGCACGGCGGATTGTGTCAATCAGCCAAGTGTATTTTTGCAGTTGGTTCATATCTGTTTGAGTTTTGTACCGCAAAGATAATCAAATCCTGCCGCATTCTGCGATACAGGATTAAGATTGAAGTCAAAATACATCCTTCTTCAAAGTCCATGCCCGCATCGCGCCCTCTTCATTGATATCAAAGATTACGGTCTGAAGTTGCTGCAATTTTTCATTTTGACGCCTTGAAATTAAAGATCGGACGGATGATAGTGTCGATGTTGACTGTTTCGCCGATGTTGGCAATGATTTCCACTGCCGGTTTATAGACCATCGGCGACTCGTCGCGGGTAAAGTCGTTGACCGACTCCGAATAGATACCCTTCATGGATGCCTTGAAGTCTTCCAGCGTGATTTTATCGTATGCCTGAGTGCGGCTCAAAACACGTCCTGCACCATGAGGAGCCGACCGGTTCCAGTCAGGATTACCCTTGCCGGTACAAAGCAGCGACCCGTCGCGCATATTAAGAGGAATGATGCATCGTTCCCCTTCTGCGGCTGAGATGGCGCCTTTGCGGATGATGTTCTCATCGCTGATGTAATTGTGTATAGATTCAAATTCCTCCTTTACGTCCACGCCGGGGAAGAACCGCATGAGCAAGAGCGATATGAGTTTGCGGTTAAGAACTGCCCATCGCTGGCAGAGACGCATATCGTGGAGATAGCGCTCGCGCCCTTCGCCCTCGACATAGCAAAGAGCGGCTGGAAGATTCGGTTCTGCTTCTTGGTGCTCCTTACGCATCTTCTTAATCACGCTCTGCAACTCCGACCGACGACCTGCCGCCTTGTATTCCTCTATGGTGCGTTTGATTGTGTCTTCAAACTCATCGGCTCCGTCGGTAAGGTGCTTTACTGCCTTTGCCTGATAGATGTCGGCTACCTGCTTGCCGAGGTTTCGAGAACCTGTATGTATCACAAGGTAAACATTGCCCTCATCGTCCTTGTCGAGCTCGATGAAATGGTTGCCGCCGCCGAGCGAACCGATAGCCTTGTTGATGCGCCCCGAGTCTTTAATCTCACGGTAGCAGTAAAGTTCGGTCACGAGTTGCTTTGCCTCCCGATAGATATCCATTTCTTCACCGACAAGTGGCTTGAAACCGAAACGGTCTTCTCGCACGATCATACCCGAAGGCACGTTACCACGGATATGCTCGTGGAATGCGTGAAAGTCTATATCAGAGAGTTTGCCAAGATTGAGAATGCGCATACCGCAGCCTATGTCAACGCCCACTATATTGGGAATTACCTTGTCACCAAGGTTTCCTGTGAATCCGATGACACACCCGGCACCGGCGTGTACGTCTGGCATGATGCGTATCTTCTTGTCAGAAAATACGTCAATCGAAAGCAGTTCCTTGATCTGTTCCAAGGCGGTCTCCTCGATGTTGTCCGTAAATATCTTTACGTCATGTCCTTCTATTGCGATTGGTATTGATGGCTTTGCCACTGCGCACAGGCTTTCAGCCGACATGCGCTTCAATCCCACTCGCGAATCTTCAAGTGTATTCATATTCTGATGTTTTTAATATTTCGATGCAAAGATAGATTGCCGCTGCGCAGCCATTCTGCGCAATAAAAAGTAATCAATAAATTCTTTCATGAGCGCAAAATTACACCAGTGGTGACGCATTATGCAAAATCCTTCTTCGTATTAAAGACGAGTACCAACACTAAAATATAAGTATGAAACACTAAGTATTTTTGCAACGAATTCGCGGATGTAGTATCGAAAACTGAGACATCTTTACGTTAACTTTGCCGGGAGTAACAACTATATATAGATTATGAGTAAGACAATGATACTTGCAATCGGTGGCGCCGGTTGCAATATGGCAGAAACTATTATGCGCCTTGCCAATGCGCATTGGGTCAAGGAGGCTGCATATCTTTTTGCAGATTCCGATATGGAACGCCTTTCAAAACTGCGCAAAAAAGGATTTGAAACGTTGAGCCTTCAATGTGAGTCCGACTTATTCCCGACAGAGAAACTTAGAGGAGTAGAAAAGCTTTACATCCTTGCCGGTCTCGGAGGTATGACAGGCGGCAAATTCGCAGAGATTGCAGCAAAGTCTGCAAAATCAGATGGTGTTGGCAATGTTGCGTTAATCGTAACTCTGCCATTCGTTTTCGAGGGCTCAGGTAAATCGGCAAAGGCAACTGAGGCACTTAAATCTCTTTCGGATTTACCTGTCAAGGTTCTCAATAACGAGGAACTTACAGAACGTTATCCGGATATTAACTTCATAAACGCCTTTGAATACTCCGATAAGGAAGCACTCAGCGCAATCGAATCAGGACTTCTTTAATGAAAATACTACATCTTTCCGACACTCACAACTGCCACCACCGGCTCCGGGATTTGCCTGATGCCGATGTGGTGGTACATTCAGGAGACTTCTGCATGGTAGGGACCGAACAGGAAGCCATGGATTTCCTCAACTGGTTTTGTGACTTGCCATACAAACACAAAATCTTTATATGTGGCAACCATGATGATTGCCTCTATGATGCCAACATTGACGGACTACCTGACAACGTACATCAACTCTCCAACTCGGGAATTGAAATTGATGGTGTCAAGTTTTATGGTGTTCCGATGTTTCTGGAAGATTGTATAACCGAGCGTCAGAGTCGCAACTATGCTAAAATCCCCGGTGATACTGACGTTTTGATTACTCATTCACCGGCATACGGCATACTTGATTATGACGACGGCATCAACTACGGATCAGAAGAGATACTCAAGAAGTTATCCGACCTTCACCTCAAAGCACATCTATTCGGTCATCTCCACGCCCGACACGGAATCTTAGAACAAAACGGCATCACATTCTCCAATGGTGCAATTATGAACGCTGATTACACTGTTCCCAACACTCCAAATCTAATAACCCTCGACAATGCCTAAAAGAAGAAGACGCCAGCCCGGAAAATACAAGCCGAAAGAACCCTTGAAGCCGAATTTCACCGGAACCAAACCGCTAACTCTCTTTCAAGCGGAAAATGGTCTGTGGGGAGCAAAGGACGGAGACGGCAACATTGAAATCGAACCTGTCTATCGGAGAGTTGAGCAGACTCAAGAACAAAAGTCGTGTCATGAGGTACATCTCGCTTCTAAAGATACCGTCTTGTCTGTCACGCCTGATGATTGGGATATTGTTGTGTGGCTTTCGTCAGAATTCTTTGAAAAGGATGACTAAGCGAACGTCATTCTACCGGGTTTTCATAGTGTCGGGCGATGATGTTAAGAGCTTGTTCCTTAAAATTTAGGTATCGCAGGGGCAATTTCGAAATTTTAAGGAACGCGCCTGAATGGTCATGAAGACACTTTCTATGGCTGATATTCATAAGTAAGTATTGAGAATTAGTTTATAATAGGCTAATTTCCAACGTTTGTTTACAAGAATTGTTCTGTTGAGAGGCATGACAGATTTTTTTACAAAAAAATAACAAATTTTCCAATAGTGCGCAAATCAGTTGCGCATTCGTGTCTCAACTTTGCGGCATGATTATAAATGGAAAAGCAACATCGGTTGAGATATTCACCGATAACATAGAGCAGTCGGCTCTCGACTGGATAACCGAACTATGCGACCATCCGGCAATGGAGGGTGTGCCTATCGTGCAAATGCCCGATGTCCACGCCGGGAACTCATGTAATGTCGGCACCGCCTATCCGATAGGAATCTATGTGAATCCTGACCATGTCGGGGTTGACATAGGTTGCACAATTTCGATGCACCGCCTTTCTTGTGGAGTCAATCCTGACGACTTTCCGCTGCTCGATCACCGCATCCGCGAGACTATCCCAACGGGTAAGGAGATTTGCCCGAAGAACTCACTCAATGAAAAAGAATTGTTTCGTTTTCTGAACTCGCAATATCAGAAAGCCCGCTCGGTTGCTCCATACCTTATCAACGAAGCTCCTCGCATAGATGCACGTTTCATCACAGACTTCTGCCACCGCATCAAACTTCAGGAAGGGATGTTCTACAAAAGCATCGGCACACTCGGTGGCGGAAATCACTTTATCGAGTATGGCGAAGACATCGAGTCGGGCGACGGATGGCTGACAATACACTGTGGGTCTCGAAATCTTGGAGTCAAAGTAGCCAATCACTGGCGTAATATTGCGCAGAATCCTAAACGTGCCAAATACATCGGTTATCTTTGGGGCGATGCTTTGCGGGGTTATCTCTCGGATATGATAATCGCTCAGACTTACGCACTCTATAATCATCAGATAATCCGTGACCGCATATTCGTTATTCTCAAAAAGCTGTGTAAGGCTAAATGTCTCGAATCCATCTTCACTACCCATAATTATATATCCGTAACAGATGAGGTGCCAATGTTAAGAAAGGGCGCAATCGACGCCTCTGAGGGGCGTAAAGTGGCAATTCCGTTCAATATGCGCGACGGTATCGCCATCTGTATAGGAAATGGAAATGAGCAGTGGCTCAACACTGCGCCGCATGGAGCCGGACGCATCATGAGCCGTGCCCAAGCCAAGAAACAAATATCACTGAGCGAATTTCAGACTTCAATGACCGGCATCTACTCATCATCTGTCTGCACCGCAACACTTGATGAATCTCCGATGGCATACAAACCAACTGGCGAGATACTCGAACTTATCCGTCCGACAGTCGAGGTCGTGGCAATGATAAAACCAAAACTCAACATTAAAGATAACGTAGAATGAAACACTATATACAAATCACTGCCGGTCGAGGTCCGGTTGAATGTGCAAGAGCTGTCACACTCGTTGCCCGCGAACTGCTAAAGGCAATCCCCAATCTGGAACTTACAGATAGCGAACCTCACAATCAGGTGGACGGCTGCTTCATGTCAATGACATTCACTACGGCGGAACCAATACCTCTGTCGATTGTAAATGACTGGCAAGGCACGATACTTTGGCGGTCAACAAAGAATCCATATCGTCCCGGGCACAAACGCAGCAACTGGTTTGTCGGCATCAACTTCTTTGATGAAGTGGAACTGCCGCATATTGATGAGTCGGAAATCACTTATGAAACCTGTCGGTCAGGTGGAAAAGGTGGTCAGAATGTCAACAAGGTCGAAACCGCAGTGCGAGCAACTCATACCCCAACCGGACTATCAGTAAAATGCTCTGATGAACGTTCCCAATCGCAGAACAAGACTCTTGCAAGAGAACGGCTCCTGTTGAAGTTCCATAAGCAAAACGACAAAGCCGTAGCCGATTCGCAAACGCGTCAATGGAGCAATCACGACAGTCTTGAACGTGGCAATCCCGTCAAAAAGTTTTCAGGACCATTATAAATCCGCTATTAAAAGCTGATGCTCATCGATATAATAAAGTTCTGAGTATATAATGAAGTTCTGGCGAAGTAATAATAGAGAAAGAGTCTGTCTGACATTTGTCATACAGACTCTTTCTGTGGGCGAAGATGGATTCGAACCACCGAAGGTATAAACCAGCAGATTTACAGTCTGCCCCATTTGGCCACTCTGGT
>NZ_CAJMXD010000012.1:0-19950 GCF_905219685.1 Barnesiella sp. CU968 | reverse complement strand
CTCCGTAAGAGGGACTATAGAAAGGAGCGTTAAAGTCTTTCTCAAGACTCGCTTTCAGAGAACCTCTCGACAACTCTCCTTCCCATACGAAGAGATTGTGATTGTCGGGATTTGCCTCCACAACAGTCGCGTTGTCCCAACTCCATCCCCCAATAGTAGCCTCACCTATCATGAACAGTTTGGGAGCCGGAGCAAAATCTTCGAGATATTCGGCGACTATTGTCCATTTCGCGAGGTCGAAGGTAATACGATATATACCGGATGTCTCCACAACCCATTTGTTATCCGGACCGGTAGTATATACAAAACCTTCCTCTGCCACTCCGTCCTTGCCAATCTTGCAACCGTTTGCCGCGGGACGCACAAACGGCACATCCCAGCTGCCTGTCGTGGTGCATGCTTTCATCTCGCCTTCTGCCAGGGGACCCTCGTAGACAAACACGTAATCCGACTTTCTCTCAAGCACTGTCGGATTGTCGATATTCCATTCATTGGGAGTCGAGCTTCCGACCATATACAATGCGTCTGCCTCTATTGGTTCCACTACAGGAGCATCCTGTTCTCTGACATAGGAAGCCGACATGGTCCAGTTGCGCAGATCGAAACATAGGCTGTATATTCCGGCATCCACAACTTTCCATTTTTTATCGGGATCACCTGCATACATGTCGAACTCCGTTTCACGGATTCCATCTTTTGTAATCTCATCTCCGGCAACCATCGGATGGATAAAGGGATTGTCCCAGCTTCCTGTGGCAAGACACAGTTTCATCTCTCCGGCATTAAGAGGACCTTCCCATACAAAGACAAGCGGGTCTTCTTTTGTCGGAGTCATCGGCGTGGGGGCATCGATGCTCCATCCGTTCGGAGTCGCATCTCCCACAAGATATAATGTCGGAGTCTTTATGGGAAGATTGCCGTTGATGATTATGTGGTCTTTCTCCCCTTCACATCCTGCGGCTCCCGAGGTCAGGAGCAACAGTAAGAATATCTGAAATATGTTCTTTATTTTCATGATTTGCAATTTATAAGATCATTATCTGCCATATCCGGGATTCTGCACGAGATCAGGATTGGAATTGAGTATGCTTCTTGTTATCGGGAATATCGCCGTATGATTGTCGGCATCGGGATTTTTGTCCCACCATTTTCCGGAATTGAACTTGCCGAAACGCACGAGATCGATGCGGCGACGGCTTTCCGCGAAAAATTCCCTACCCCATTCAGCAAGCATCTCTTTCTCATCGAATCTTGCGTTGCCTTCGGGAGAGTAAAGCACATTGTTATGATTCTCCTGCGGATAATTGCGTTTACGCACTGAGTTCAACAGCTTCGCCGCTCCAGTGAGGTCTCCGTTTCTCATCTTGCACTCTGCCAGAGAATAGATAATTTCAGGAAGACGGATTTCCGTATAATCGCTTTCGAGCTGGTTGGGATCGTCATCGCTATAGAAGGGATATTTCACGAAATGCCATCCTGAATTATGATCTCCGTTCATCAGCACGCTGTTTTTGTCTGAAGGCCATTTGTCGGGAGCCATACCCTGGAATTTACCCACTGCATCGCGGAGATAAAGATCGTAAGGAGCTTCCGGAGCACGCAGAAGTTTTGTCGCGCCTGTTTCAGGATCAACGTATTCCAGATATCCGAAAAGGAACATTCCCTCTCTGCGGCTGTTGCCGAGGTTACGATAGAACTTCATGCGGACATCGCCGGGATATTTACGGAAATTCTGCACCGGCATTCCAAGCTCGTAGTCATAAAGTTCGCCATTGAGGTCATAGCTCGGTGAAGCGGCATATTTGGTATTGTGTCCCACACCGGATTTGGTATCATTGAAGAACACCGCCGCCTTTGCGGGAACTGTCCATGCATATGTGTCGCCGTCATAATGCCAGTGTGTATAGCCCTTCGAGGCGGGAAATCCGAAAATCACCTCGTCGCATCTGTCGTTGTCCCAGTCGAAAGCGGCATCCCAGCTGTCTGCAAGCCTGTAATCGCCATATACGCCGTCAAGAATATCCTGAGCGACGACAGCACAGTCAGAATAACGCTCGGAGCCTGTGTATACCTCGGCGTTCAGATAGAGGCGCACCAGCAGAGAGGCGGCTGCCGCCTGTGTCCATTGACCCTGAATAGAGGCGTTGGTGCCGAGACCGTCTTTCCTCACAAGAAGTCTGGTGCAGTCCTTGAGTTCATTCTCGATAAAGGAGAAAAGCACGGCAGGATCCGCCTGCGGCTCGTTGGGCATGTCGCTGTAGGTAGTGACAAGGGGTACATTTCGGAAAGCATCAAGAAGACGAAGATAGAACCATGCTCTCAATGCGCGGCACTGTGCCTTCAGGTTGTTGAACTCGATATCCGTAAAACCGAACTTTTCGGGAGTGAAACGGCTGAAATCCTCGATCACAAGATTACACTGCATGATTCCCTGATAACATCCGTTCCATTCCGTCTGAGCCTCGCCGAGGTCATCGACAGTCCAGGTGTGATAGTGCAGGCGTTCCCATTTGCCGCCGTCATACCACCATCCGTCGCGAGTCGGGGTAATGAGCTGGTCAGCGGTGAGTTCGTTGAGCACATGACGGCTGCCTATGCTCCAGAACGCATGCTCGAAGGGACGGAATGTGGCGCGTATCACATCCATCTTGGTGTTATAATAGTTCTCTGAGCCAACCTGATCGTAGAGAGTTTCGTCAAGATTGGTGCATCCCGACAGCATCGCAAGCGATGCCGCGGCTGCTATATGATATAGAAATTTCATTTTTCCTGTTTTAGATATCTGTTAGAAATCGAGGGTCAGACCGGCTATGAACTGACGGGTGGAGGGATAGTAGGAACGAGAGCCCTGACCGCCGGGAGTCAGACCGTTGACCTGATAGGTCGAAGGATCCACACCGCTGAAGCGTGTGAGCGTGAACACATTCTTGACCGTGCCGTAGATTCTCAGTTTGCTGAGGAACCGGCAATTGGGGAAATTGAATGTGTATCCGAGTGTAACCATGTCGAGTTTGAAATAATCCCCCCTCTCAAGGAAGAAGTCACTCACGATGGGAGCTGCATTTGGAGACACATCGAAATTCTTTCCATATGCCTTCTTCAATACGTTTCCGGTGAAATTACGTGTGCCGTAATAGAAATCATGAATATTGAAGATGTCATAATCGAATGCTCCGCGGAAGAAAAGCGAGAGGTCAAAATTGCGATAGCGGAAATTATGGGTTGTGGAAAGGGTGAACTTAGGCATACCGTTGCCTACGATGCATCTGTCTTCCTCGGTAGCCTGCGAGGCACGGATTATGTCACCGTCCTTGTCATAGACAAGCCATTCGCCGCCTGAAGTTATTCCGGCGTAACGCCACATGTAGAAATTGCCGACAGGCTGCCCCTTTTCTATACGCTGCAGGTAATAGTAGGGGTAGGGATCCTGAGTGCCGCATTCAAGATAATAGTCCTGACCCACATAGCGTGAATTACTGAAGTTCACGAACTTGTTGCTCATGACAGTGCCTATCACTCCGAAATCATATGAGAACCTGCCGTTGTCCACAACATTAAAGTTGAGGTCGAACTCAAAGCCGGTGTTCTTCATTGTTCCCACATTTACAAACGTCGATTCATGGATGTTCGGGGGAACGGGTACATTATAGTTTCCGAGCAGATCCTGCTGCGTGCGGTTGAAGTAGTTGAGCGAACCGTAGATACGATTGTCAAGCAACGAGAAGTCCAGACCTACGTTCCAGTTCTTCCCCTTCTCCCACTTGAGGTCGGGATTGACATTCTTTCCCGGTCCCCACACCTGGAAATATTTGCCGTTGTAATAATAATATCCGAAGCCGCTCATGGTGTTGATGGAGTTATAACTTCCGAAGTCCTGATTTCCGGTCACACCATAGTCTGCACGGATTTTGAGGTCGTTGACCCATGTCACGTCTTTCATGAAATTCTCCTGAGATATACGCCATCCGGCTGAAACCGCCGGGAAGTTACCCCATTTGTGGTTATGTCCGAACTTTGAGGAACCTTCATGACGCAAAGAGGCGGTGAAGAGGTATTTGCCTTCGTAATCGTAGCTTACGCGCCCGAAGAACGAGATGAGTTTAGAATCGTTCTTGTAACTGCCCATCATCACTTCTCCCTCCTCTTTCGCCCATTCGCCTGAACCGAGGTTGTCGGCACCGAGACCATCGTTGGGGAAGTCCTTGTTATATGCGTTGAAGCCTGAAGACTGGGTATACTGGTAGGAATATCCGATCATCGCCTTGATGTTGTGGCGGTCGGCTATGCGGGTACTGTAGTTTGTCAGCCACTCAAGGATATACTGGCGGTCTTTGCTGTAGCTGCGGCTTGCCTCTCCCTCATGACCGTTGTTTATGCATTCGGTGCTTGTCGAGGGTCTGAACCATGAGTCGTTGTTGCTATACTGATGGTCTGCAAACATGATCTGAGTGCTGAGATTATGGGCACTGTCTCCATTCTTAGCGAACAGGGGAAGGAGATTAAGTTTCAGAGTGCCGTCCCAGTCCAGAAGCTTGGTGTCGGAATGATTGGTTTCGAGCACCTGGCGTTCAACCGGGTTGCTGCCGACAACCTGACCGTTGAAATTATAATACTGCGCCTGGTTTTCGGGATTCATCAGCGGTGTTGTGGGATTCGCCTCAAGCGCGTCTTTGAAAACGCCCCAGTCGGCATTGTCGCGATATATGATGCGGGGAGCCACATTGAGCTGCACAGTGAAGAGTCCCCCTTTTGTGGTATGCGAAACCGAAGCACGCGCTCCATACTCCTCGCGGTTCGAGCGGAGATCGATACCGTTGGCATCACGGTAATCAGCACTCACGCGGTAGTTGCTTCGTTCGTTGCCTCCGCTAACTGTGAGTGTGTGGTGCATGGAGAAACCGGTGCGTGTCACTCCATCGAGCCAGTCATAGTTGCCGCCGAGGTCAACGCCGCGGTCTCCCCAGCCGAGGCGGACATCGCGATAATCCTGCGCGCTCATCATGTCAAGCTCTTTGTTTATCACATCCCATGCGAATGTGCCTGAATATGATGTGTGGGTCGCTCCGTCTTTGCTTCCTTTCTTGGTTGTTACCAGAATAACACCGTTTGAACCGCGAGTACCATATATGGCTGACGCCGCACCATCCTTGAGTATGTCGAAAGACGCTATGTCGTTGGGGTTGATATTGGTCAGGTTTCCGCCCGGCACACCGTCTATCACGATCAGCGGACCGAGACCTGCCGCACGCGACGAGACACCCCTTATCTGAATACTTGCCTGATTGTTCGGGTCTCCGGCACCGGTGTTTGTGATCGACACACCTGGCACTTTACCCTGAATCATCATCGATGGGTCGAGAGAACTGACTGAAAGGAAGTCTTTCTCTCCTACGTGTGAGATTGCGGATGTAAGCTCTTTTTTGTCCATAGTGCCGTAACCGATCACTACCACTTCATTTAGCATCTCCGAATTCTCTTTCATCACTACATCTATGACACTTCTCCCTTTTACGGATTCCTCAAGAGTGTCATATCCTACATACGAGAATTTGAGTTTTCCCTTGGCATCAGCCTGAATACTGTATTTACCGTCAATGTCGGTAATGGCACCTGTCTTTGTGCCCGAAACTGTCACGGTGACTCCTATAAGGGGCTCACCCGTGTGGTCAGTGACCGTCCCGCTGACTGCAAGCTGCTGGGCATTTGCAAAGCCTATGCCGCACACAAGCATCATAATCAGGAAAAGACACTGAAGCGTTCTGTTACTTTTTGTCATTTCGCTTTTGAAAGAATTAATTTCATGGTTAAGTCAGATTGCCGGCAAGAGGCGCAGGCCTGCGATACCTCTCGCTACAACTTACTTGCAAAGATATAGAGATAAAAATGCAATATCAATGCCTTATATTGAAAATATAGTTGAATAAACAACCAGTTAACTGATTATCACAGGGTTAACATTATTTATACCGTTTGATTTGGTAGTGATTCCCAAGTAAAAACACGCATGTTTTTACGGATACAGACGGCTTTCCGGAGACCTTCAGCGTCCGATTTTCTGGATTTCAGCTTCGAGACGGTTTCTGTCTCCGAGGGCTTTGTTGCGCACTTTGGTGCGATAGTTGTATATTGTGGTCAGGGAGTAACGCAGGAATTTTGCGATCTTGTCGCTGTCGGTTATTCCGAGCCTTATCAGGGCGAAGATCCGCAGCTCGGTGTTGAGGGTTCCGGCTTTTTTGGGCACTATAGCCTCTTCCGGCAACAACAGGGCGTTGAAATCCTCCACAAATGCCGGGAACAGATTGAGGAACGTCTTGTCAAAGCTGTCGTAGAAAAGTTTCAGCTCGTCATCCGTCATTGATGTTGACTTGACAAGTTTCTTAAGTTCCTCAAGTTTACCGGATTTAAGAAGCTTTCCTACCGACTTGCGATAACTGTCGATTTTTTCTATATATCCCAGACACTGATCCATGTAACGCCCTATATACACCTCTTTAAGTTCCGAATTCTCCGCTATGGCATTGTTTGCCTCGCTTAGTTTCTCATTGGAAGATTTAAGCTTGTCTGTCAGTTCATTAAGCCTGTCATATGCCACTTCTATTTCCTTACGCGCCCTGCTTATGCGGCGCATCTGTTTGAGGAGATAAACCATCAGCAGCACCAACAGCAATATCAGCACTGTAATTATGATTATCGTTTTCTTCAGCTCCATCTTCTGTTTCTGCACGGTATCGATATAGACCGCGTTTATCATCGGATAGGAATTGTTCAGCTCGATTATGCGCAGACGGGCATTGCAGGCAGTGGCATCCTCAAGGGCTATTTTCATGAAATCATACGCACGGTTCAGATCGCCCTCTTCATAAAGAAGGAGTGCCAGTTGCCGCAATGAGACATATTCCCTGACCGTTGACCGCAGATCGGATATGGAAGAAATCAGAAGCTGCACTTTCTGTGCGTCACGCTCTCCGAGCAAACCGTATGATTCAGAAAGTGTCCATGCGCATATCGCCTGCTCATGTACGGAAATATCCTTCCCCTCAAGATACCCTTTAAGCACTCTTACAGCCTCCGCCGGATTGCCGGAATTGTTCAGAGCATCTGCCTTCGTCAGCACATAAGGAATAGATGACGGAGCATTTACCTTCATTATCGAATCGCGATACATCTCTGTCTTGATCCGATATTCCCGTTTCTCTGCCGGGAATGCAGCGTGATCGGCGAGAAGTCCGTACAAAGTGCGCTTTATATGATAATAATAGGGATGCAGATATTCGGGAAGCATACAGAGCCTCATTGTATCCATGAAAGCAAGAGTCTCGCTGTACATACCGGTTGTGCAGAGTATATTTGCACGGTTCATCCTTGCATTTGTGACAAGAACAGGATCTCCGATTCTCTTTGCCAGAGTTTCCTGACGCAGACTTACATTATAGGCGGAATCGGAATTAAAAGGATGATACTCCACATATAGATCTGTCAACAGATAGAAGCGTTTACGTTCATCTTTCTCTGACTTCAACGCAGCATACAGATCCTCAAGCCTTTTCTCTTTTGCTGCAAGAAACACCTCGCGGTGTGCAATGACATCCTCCAGCTGATCCATAAGAGAATCAACCAAAACCTTGTCCGCACGTGCCACAAGACACATACAAAACAATACAACCGAAAATATCAATCGTTTTAAAGGAATTGTCATACTTGCACAAAAATAATGATTTTTTCCTCAAACACGTGTGCCCGGACATGTTTTTAACATTTTGTCATTTGACAATCCGAGTCTGAGAACTCGTCTTGACTTCAACAATATCATTATTTTAACTTTCGTAAATAAGTCAAGACGAGTTCTGACACCTGTTTTGATTTTTTGCAGATTTCCGTAATTTTATATTTATGCAATAGAGTGAACTCATTCCTCCGTATATGCTCAGATATGCAGTCCAGACCTTAACAAATATTGGGAAACGGGGTCTTACTTAACATAATTAATTTTCAATCATGAATTAAATTGAGTAATTTTGCAAAATATACACAATAAAAAATAAATCAAGATGGCTACAGCTACTTTAAGCAATACTGACCGACTGCGCGAACTGGGCACAGCCCCCATCGGAAAGATACTGCTGAAATACAGTCTTCCAGCTGTAGTGGGCACTGTTGTCAGTGCTATCTACAACATCATCGACTCCATAGTCATCGGGCACGCCATCGATGACCCCAACGTGGTCAGCGGCATCGCTGTCACCTTTCCTGTAATGACACTTGTCACCGCCTTAGGCATGCTCATCGGTGCGGGTGCGGCGACACGTGTAAGTATTGTTCTGGGTCAGAACGACAAGAAAATGGCGGAGACAATACTCGGCAACTGCGTGCAGCTGACTCTCATCATAGGCATCGCTTACGTAGGGGCGTTTTCCATATTCATCGATCCCATACTCAAAATGTTCGGCGCGTCACCAAACACCCTCCCCTACGCAAGGGAATTCATGCTGTGGGTGCTTCCGGGATGTGTTCTCCAGAATCTCACATTTTCCTATAACAATGTGATGCGGGCGTCAGGCTACCCCGGAAAGGCGATGTATACAAACATGATCGGAGCTGGAGTCAACGCTGTTCTCGCCCCGCTGTTTCTCTTCGGTTTCCACTGGGGAATACGCGGTGCCGCCATCGCCACCGACATTGCGATGCTTATAACGGCATTCTTCGTAATGAGCCATTTCTTCAACAAAAAAAATACTCTGCATTTCGTCAAAGGAACTTTCCGTCTGCAATGGAGGGTTATCAAAAGCGTCCTTTATATCGGCATGGCTCCGTTCCTTATAAATGTAGCCGGTTCGGGAATAAACGCCATAATCAACAACACGCTCTACAGTTACGGCGGTGACAATGCGATTGCCGCAGTCGTGGTGTTCAACAGATTCGTCACGATATTCGTATTCGTGATAATAGGCATATGCCAGGGAATGCAGCCTATTGTAGGCTACAACTATGGTTCGGGCAGACACTCCCGTTTATTCCACACACTCTGGCTCGCAGCAGGGTCGGCGGTGGTAATCTCCACAATAGGCAGTATCGTGGGGGCGGTTTTCCCGCGACAGATCGCATCCATGTTCATGCAGGACGAGGCGCAGATAACATGTGCCGTTAATTGTCTGCACTACACCACGATTATGTTCTGGATGGTCGGATTCCAGATTGTCGCCACAAACTTCTTCCAGGCTCTCGGCATGGCTGGAAAGGCGATTTTCCTCTCACTTACGCGTCAGATAATCTTTATGATTCCGATGCTTCTGATTCTACCCCCGCATATGGGTCTTAACGGTGTCTGGGCGGCATTCCCGGTCAGCGACACTGCCGCTACAATAGTGACCGCAAGCCTATTGTTTTTCCAGATCAGAAAAATCAAGACGGCAAAGAATGCCTAATACCGCATCCGCGATCTTGCGGTCGTTTGAAAGACGCGGGACTTTACGCTGCCCTCCGAGTTTTCCGTTACCCACGGAATGCAGCCAGCTGTTGAACACACCCGCCGGTATATCCACAATTTCCGGAGGATCAAGAAATATTGTTCCTGTACGCTTGGCATCATAATCGGAATTAAGTCTGCGAAGCTCCTCATCAAGAAGCATCGAAAAACGCAATGTGTCGGCAGGGCGTTTACCCCACTCCACAAGCCATTGATGCCTGCCTTTGCGATTACCCTCCGCAAACACCGGGGCGGCTGTGTAATTCACCACAGACGCTCCCGTCTGACTACATACGGCGGAAATCGCTCTCTCCGCATTCTCTTCCATCAGTTCTTCACCAAAGGCGTTTATAAAGCAACGGGTGCGACCAGCCACCTTTATCTTCACGGGAGAGACTTCATAAACGCGCACAGTGTCACCGGTATGATAACGCCAAAGTCCGTTGCTTGACGAAATCAGCATCTCATAGACCGCGCCCTTCTCCAGCTCCCATAACGGCACAGGCAGCGCATCATCGGCTCCGACTTTTATAAATTCATAGAAAATATCATTGTCGATGGTAAGCAGCATCGACTCGTCTTCAAGATTGTTCTGAACGGCAAAGAAACCTTCGGAGGCATTGTAGTTCTCAAGAAAATGCATCTTTGACGAATCCGTGAGACGTCTGTATTCCTCACGATACGGCTCGAAAGAGATTCCGCCGTGGAAGAAGACCTCAAGATCGGGCCATGCCTCGGAAAGTGTCTCCACCCCTCTTGCCTTGATTATCTCTTTTGCCACAGTAAGAAACCATGAAGGCACACCGGAAATATTGGTGACATGCGCATCTTTGGATGCGGCTACCAGAGCGGGAAGTTTTACCGACCAGTCTGAAAGAAGAGCAGTGCGTTTGTCAGGAACGCGAAATAAATTGGCAAGGGGGTTTATCCTGTCGATAAGCGTCGCAC
Organism: Barnesiella sp. CU968; assembly: GCF_905219685.1. Lineage (NCBI taxonomy): Bacteria > Pseudomonadati > Bacteroidota > Bacteroidia > Bacteroidales > Barnesiellaceae > Barnesiella > Barnesiella sp. CU968. The sequence goes on along the minus strand of NZ_CAJMXD010000012.1, from coordinate 9,539 downwards.
TCAGATCTCCGACCCTTGCGCTCCCGGAATCAAGATGAAGTTCGTTGGCAAAAGAACCGCCAAGCACAAGCCCCTTGCCGCTGAAAAGACGACTGTGAGGATTGGCACGCAGATAATGCGCCACACTGTCGGCAGCCCCTTTGTAATGACAACGCCGGAGGCTGTCTTCCGTGACAGGAATATATTTCGATTTACCCCCGGAGGTGCCTGAGGACTGGGCGAAATTCCGGCATCTGCCGCGCCAGAGAACATCTTTCTCACCACGGATCATCCGCATCACATCGGCACGCAGCTGTTCGTATTCGCACATAGGCACACGCTGACAGAACCCTGCATACGGATTCTTCATTTTTGCAAGTTCCGAAAAGCCGTAACGCCTACCAACCTCACATCCGGATGCCCTGCTGAGCAAGGAGCGTAACTGCGCAAGCTGCACATCTTTCCCCGAATCTCCCCAGCAATCGGTGCGACGGGCGATCTTTACAAAATATGGACGAATAAGTGGTGTCAAATCCATGTTCATAGTGGTCTTGCTGTTTTTTTCTTCCATTCCTCAGATGCAAAACTCCGAGAAACGAGTACAAAATTAATAACATATTCCATTATCTTCAAGTTTAATTTCATTTATCATCATTTTTTCATAATTTTGTATTATAATACCCATGGTTCCACAAAACATGAATCAAATCATGGCAGACATGACTATAAAAAAGTATCTTACTCTTATAATTTTCTTATTATCTGCATTTTTAGCAGTACACACGAATGCCCAGCTTATCAAGGTAGACCACCAGCGGGGATTTACAGACTCGCTGCGCAACGAGCTGATAAACGCGCCATATTTCGGATTGTTCAAAGACAACTATTTCACTGTCGGCAAGGCTGTGGGAGCAAAGCCCACACGCAATAATTCAGATGTAAAGTTCCAGATATCTATAGCACAGCGTCTCACTAAGACCACACTGCCTGGCAATTCGTTCATTTTCCTCATGTATACCCAGAAGACTTTCTGGAATGTTTTCGAGAAATCACTCCCGATGCATGACCTGAATTTCAACCCGGGAATCGGATGGTCGATACCTTTCTTCTCCAAAGGGAGATATGCGGGTAAGTTCACTCTTCTTCTCGAACACGAAAGTAACGGGCGCGACAGTCTTGAATCAAGAAGCTGGAACCGCATCACGTTCTCCGGCTCAACAATCATCGACAGATGGCTGATGGTGCATGCGAAATTCTGGATTCCGATCATAGACGGCGAAAACAACCGGGACATTCTGAAATACTGCGGCATCTGTCAGGGTGGAGTTGCCGTGACCACTCCCGACAAAAAATTCGGATGGTCGCTGACGCTGGTCAAACGGATTGGCTGGAATTTCAATTTCAACACCATTTTCGAGTTCAACTGGCGTATTCACAAAAAATCCAATCAATACTTTTTTGTGCAATATTACAACGGATATGGAGAGTGCCTCCTCGATTATAACAAGTTCCGGTCCCGACTGCGGGCGGGAATAGTAATCAAACCCAGCTTTTTCTCTGAATTCTGACATGTTTATGGAATATCAATTGACCTATCTTTTGATGGCAGTGGCGTTAACGCTTGCCTTATTCTCTTTTCTATGGCTTCAAAGACCGATGTCGAGGATTATCGACTATAAAAAAACGGAGACAGACATTCCGCCGCTTCATACCCCCAAAGTGTCAGTGATTGTATATTCTCAGGTTTCCGAGGAGGAACTGATGGATTATCTGCATGACCTGTGCGGACAGGATTATCCGGATTTCGAAGTGATTGTGGTATGCGAGTCTACGGCGGAAAGCAACGAAATGCTGTTGGAAAGCTGCTCGCGCATATTCTCGAATGTGTACGTGACATTCATTCCTCCGGGTTCGCACAACCTCAGCCGCCGCAAGCTTGCCCAGACGTTAGGCATTAAGGCGGCAAAGGGAGAAATAATTGTCACCACTGTCGCCAATGCGGTCATACCCTCTTCCGGCTGGCTGTCCTCACTTGTGAGTCCCTTCCGGGGTGAAAACGCCGATAACACGGATGTCTCGCTCGGATATTCCCATTTCGATTATTCTGAAATGCATGGATGGGGAAAATGGTACAGGGAATTCAACTCCGTGATGTCAGATTCACTATGGATAGGATATGCTCTCAAGGGCATGCCCTATCGCGGCGACGGTAACAATCTCGCGTTCCGCAGAAAACTCTTCTTTGACCACAAAGGATATTCGCAAAGCATATATCTGCATTCAGGCGATGACGACATATTCATACATACGATTGCCAGACCTGACAACACAAAAATCGTTCTCACTCCGGAATCAATACTTTCAATCGAATGGGGGGATGCTTCCAAACGGATGTGGAGCACACGCAAGGAACAGTATGAATTCACCTCGCGATGGCTGCCGCGCAAACCGTTTCTGCGAGCGGGAGCAATGTCTGCCATACAATGGCTTGTGACTCTTTCGCTGGCAGCTACCATTGCCATGAGCTTATGGACGGCATGGCAGACACGGGACCTCACCGAGTGCGCCCCGGCTGCGAGTGCCTTGGTCATGCTGATTCTTTTCAGGCTTGTGAACATATTGCTTTACCGGAAAATGGCTGAAAAGATGTGTGCTACGAGATTATGGTGGGCGGCTCCATCATTCCTGCTTGCAAAACCGATACTGAATTTCTTTTTCAGACTGCATCACCGCAAGCACCGCCATCTGAATTTCACCTGGGCTCGTTAACAATTTACCACCGGGAGGGTTTATATTATACGAACCGACTCATTTTACAAACAGATTCTTATACAAGACAATTCTTACGCATTATGACATTATATCCGAATCTTATCCTTGATGCTCTCAAGAGCGTCAGATACCCCGGCAACGGCAAGAGCCTCGCCGAAAACAATATGATTGAAGACGACATCCGCATAGATGGCGACAAGGTGTCGTTCTCTCTGATTTTTGACAAACCTACAGACCCCTTCATCAGGTCAGTAGTTAGAGCCTCCGAAGCGGCGATTGCCACTTCCATATCTCCTGATGTCGAAGTGAATGTCTCCGTCAAGACACGTGCCGCAGCAGCTCCTGCAAAACCGGCAGTGCTTCCGGGAGTAAAGAATATCATTGGAGTCAGCTCCGGCAAGGGAGGTGTTGGAAAATCCACAGTCGCCGCCAATCTCGCAGTGGCACTCGCGGCAAAGGGTTATAAGGTAGGTCTTCTTGACGCCGATATATTCGGTCCGTCGATGCCGAAAATGTTCGGTGTCGAAGATGAACAGCTCTATATGGTAAACAAGGAAGGACGCGACTGGATTGAACCTATAGAAAGATACGGAGTCAAGATGCTCTCCATCGGTTTCCTTGTCGACAAGGAGAAACCGGTCCTCTGGAGAGGAGGCATGGCAAGCAACGCCTTGAAACAGTTGATAACAGACGCATGGTGGGGCGAACTCGATTATTTCCTTATCGACATGCCTCCGGGAACGAGCGACATACACCTGACCCTTGTACAGACTCTTCCAATCACAGGAATTGTTGTCGTGAGCACTCCGCAGGAAGTGGCACTCGCCGATGCAAGGAAGGGAATCGCGATGTTCACCGGTGAGGCGGTCAATGTTCCCATACTCGGTCTGGTAGAGAACATGGCTTGGTTCACACCCGCGCAACATCCGGATGAGAGATATTACATCTTCGGAGAAGGGGGTGCCGTAAGACTGGCGGAGGAACAGGGTGTGAGACTGCTGGCTCAGATTCCGCTTGTGATGGATATCCGCAGCCATGCCGACAATGGCGCGCCTGTGGCACTGCAACTAACCGGCGACCCGTCGATGGCGAGTCCGGAGGCACAGGCATTCGGAACACTTGCTGACAATGTTGTCTCTTCGGTAGAAGAACGCAATTCCACCCTACCACCTACAACCAAAGTAAACGTCAGCCATTGAAACGCGCCATGGCGTGATAGTCATCCTTGGGGATATCATCCGCCTGAGGCTCCCGGAGTTCTCCGCTGTGTGGCAGACGGAATGAAAGGCGTTTGATTTTCTTTCCGCGTGACAGCCACTGCTGTTCGTAGAATGTCTTGATTGAGGAGACCGGATCGGCAAGACCGGAGCCATAAAGATCCGAGGTATCCATCAGCACTTCAAAACCGTTGAGTTCAACCAGACGGCGTGTATATTCATAAAGAAACGGTGAATCCGTCTTGAGATTCACAATGCCGCCGTCGCGGAGTATATTTCGATAAAGATTCAGAAAGCGCGTGGACGTAAGACGTTTGCGCGTTTTCTGCATCTGGGGGTCGGGGAATGTTATCCACAATTCATCCACTTCGCCGGGAACGAAGAACTTGTCGATATTCTCAATTTCGGCTCTAAGAAAGGCAGCATTGCCAATTCCTTCCTCTTCCACAGTTCTGGCTCCGCTCCACATTCGCGCGCCCTTTATGTCCACACCTATATAATTGCGTGTCTCATCGCTTTTCGCCAGACCAACGGTATATTCACCCTTGCCGCAACCAAGCTCAACCACAATCGGCGCAACATGACCGAACACTGATTCATTCCAGCTTCCACGATATGGAAACCCATTTTTTATCAGCTCTTCTCTCGGATATTGCAACACGCATTTGAACTCGCGCATCTCCGCAAACTTTTTGAGTTTATTCTTTCCCATCAGTAACCTTCGATTAATTTTACAACTTTTGAAACAGACCCCGACACCACCCTGACAACTATTTTTTCTCCGCTGAACGGTTCCGACACATATTCCTGTGTCCCGGGTCTGGCTTGCGCCAGTATAATTCCGTCCATGCGGCATACCGTCACTTCATCTATCGCATGGTTTGAGTTGATTCGGAGCACTCCACCGGGATCCATTATTATTTTTATCATGACATCTACACCTGTCACTTCCGACACCTCCGATACTTCCGATACAAGAAATTCCTTCCATACCGGTGCGGACGCCCACACCTCTTTCTCACCTGCGGCAACTTCAAGAACCACATTCCGGGTCTCGACTCCTGAAAACGCGAGCGGCGAACAGCCTGGCACCGCATTTCCGAGCTTTCTGACATCCACCGCCTTAAGATTCACTGCATTTCTGAACGCATGTTCACGAACCTCGCGGACCGACGGATGAAGCGAGATTCTCTCCGCTGCAAGTCCGGCATATGCCCCTTCTCCGATTATCTCGCCGCCGATCTCACCTCCAAGCTCGACAATGCCGTTCAACGCCAATGAAAGCGGGGCACTGCCGGAGGGCATTCCCGCCATGATTCCGAGTCTGCCGTCACCGAAAAACGCACCTTCCCCCAACCTTATTCCTGCACGCAACGTCACTTCTTCAAGATTATCCATCGAGGCACACGCATAATCACCGGTCTCGCTGACTCCCGACAAATCAAGCTTCAGCACTCCGCTCTTCATCAACGCCTCTTTTCCCAATGAGGTGACACAAGATGGAAGAACTATATTCCTCAGCGAGGAGCAGCCATAGAAACCTTGTTCGGGAAGCGCCGTCACAGAACAGAGCGAAAGATCCGCCTCCTCCAGCATGTCGCAAAGATAGAATGCCCTCGCTCCCATCGACACAAGAGATGCAGGAAAAACAATCTTCTTCAAAGGTGTCTCTGCAAAAGCTCCCTCCCCTATTGCCGTGACCCCGGATGGCAGCAATACCTCCTCCACTTCAGTAGCGAACAATGCAAAGGGAGGTACCTCTCCGTCAGAAAAACAGGAACGTCCCATATAGCTCGAATTTTCAAGCGTTGTCCCTTTGATTTCCAGTGCCGACATATCCAGAGTCTTCACAGAGACGGGCAGATCTCTCAAAGAGACAAGATCTATTGCCAGAGTCTCGCCTTCAAGTCTTATATCCGAAGGGAGTTCCTTTTGCCACACCCTCACCTGCGAAGGGAGCATCCCGGGCCGCAACACAACCGTAGCTGCTTTCACAGACACGAACCCTATGGCAAGCGACGCCACAAAGGGAATTACCACATGCAGTGGCAAATACTCATATATGTTACGTTTCTTCAACATACTCTGATTTCGGTATAGCAGAACTACGGCATCAGTTCACCACAAGAATCTTCGCCACGGCAGAGAAGCTGTCGCCATCGGGAGAACCCGAAGCCATCACGTAATAGACACCTCCGGGAACACGTTTGGAGTTCAGGTTGGTCACGTCCCAGCGAGCCTCCCCGCCTGCCGCAAAACCCACCTCCTTTATCAGCCCGCCCCCGGCATCCACTATTTTCACCAGCGCGTTGTCAGCAAGACCCTCTATCGTGACATATCCGAAATAATCGGGACGCACCGGGTTCGGATATGCAACGGCATTGCTCTTCGAACCGGATGAGGTTGCGGTAGAAAGATACAACTCGGCAAGCCCCTTGTCGGTGGAAATCATCATCGAATTGTTGTCAGGGTTATAACATATCCCGTAAACCGCATCATCAGGAAGTTCCGAACCGGATGATGTATATGTCCGGAGCACTTCAGTCCCATCGGACGATGTGACGACAATACCTCCGCCGTTGGTTCCGAACCATTTCCTGCCGGAAGGATCGGAAGTGATGCAATTGATCCACACTCCGTCAAGAAGATAGTCGGCGAGATTGGTTCCGTCGTTTCTTGAAACCTTTATCCGGTTTACTCTTCCGCCGGTGCGGATAATGTCTGCCGGTCTGAAATTGACGACTCCCTTGTCGAGACCGAGCCAGACAAGACCTGTCGAGGCATCCTCGAAAACCGAAAGGATGTAGGCGAAATCCACCTCCGAGCCATCCTGGTCTATAAGATGCTGGATATTGGTGCGCTCATCGTCATTCTGATTGTCGAGAGTCCCTTTATGGTCTATGAATATGGGACATGACTCCCATCCTCCGCTGATATACATCAATATGTTGCGTGAAGACGCGCCGTGCAGGGGAACAATGACCGAATAATTGGAGGCTCCGGCACCGGGAAGCTTTATTCTTTTCATCGGTTTGTAGCTCGCCGCATCCTGTGATGCAAGGCGGTCTTCAGGAGTCCAGTACCATATCTCCGCGCAATCTTGCCCCCCTTTCCAGAGATCGAAATCCCACCAGGTCGCCCACAGATTGCCGTAATCATCGAATGCTGGCGCTGAAAACGGACAGGAAGCCTCAAATTCCTTGAATGCGGGCTGCACAACAACCAATCGGTCTCCGATTTTGCCGGGATCATTGTCACGGCTCAGTCTCAGAGAGTTTGACGGATTCGCAAGATCAAGCCTCATAAGACCGTGAAGCACAGAACCGCTGTAGACATGATCGGGATTCCTTGGGTCAACGGCTATCCCTTTCGGATTCCATTGCTCAAACATCGGAGAAGGATACCTGAAGGCAGGAGACATCGGACTCCACTCAAGCCCCTTGAGAGAAGAGATATAGTCAGGCGTATTCACATCCTGAGACACAAATGTCTGGCTTATTCCATGATTTCTTACGAGCATGCCGTAAGAGGGATGATACACCATATTGTCGCATTTATAGGCATTCGAGGCGTTCGGAACTATCCCTTCATTGACAAGGGTCCACGCGCCGTCCTCTCCAAGTCTTCTGATGCAGATGCCATCCACACCTCTTGCGACATAACAGGTCTTCTGGTCCCAGGATGCGAGTTTCGTGTCTTTATCCTCGTCATACTTGGGATAATGCGACATATTCAGGTCTTTGTCGATGTCCCAGATTTCATCATATCCCGAAACAGTAACGCCGGCACGGTTGAGTTCCAGCGACTTGATATAATAATTTATCAGCAACTTATCCGTCAATGCTCCGGCGGCGTCAAGAGTGAGCGCCCGCACTTCCCCGCCCCAGCCGTATATCTGCGAGACAATAATCCGGTTGTCGCCGAGTCTGACAACACGCTCCACATCGCGATATCCGTTTATTTTCTCGAAGGAGGTGAAACTCCTGTCAGAAATCAGTCCGGCATACAAACCTTCACTGTCGGCAAGAACCAGCCTGTCGCCAAGGCTTGCTATTCCATTGAACGAACGGGAGAGCTCGCGGGTAAAAAGAACCTCTCCTTTATCATCGTCAATCGAGATGTAGCCAAAATCAGTAGCGACAAGCACCATGTTCTCCGAAGGATTGAACCCTATGGCATTTACATTTTTCGAATAACGCGCGTCCGCGAGCATGAAACCGGGAATGTTGGTCACATCCCCGTTGTCGTGCAGCAGATCTATATTGCCGTTATCATATGCTACCAGCAGATATTTTTTGTCGGGATTATATTCGGCAGCCTGCAACACAGTGCCTGAAAGCTTGTTCTGCCTGTTCAGCCACACCAGCTCCTCTCCATCTTTTTCATATCTGAACAAGGACATGGTACGCCGGGCGTTGTCTACTGTCCAGGGATAATGGTACTGGTTGTTGCTCAGCAGATACACATGCTCCGGCGTGTCAATGACGCGTTCCACATCGCCGCTGAAAGTCGGATGCAGACGCCATTGCTCGCCAAAAGCTGACAAAGAAAGCACCGCACACAAACATATGTTAATTAATATTCGTTTCAATTTACGGAGATTTTCTGCTTTGTTAGAAATCATTTGTTTTCAGGAAGTCAGCCAGTTTCCTCATGGCTCTTCCCCGGTGGGAGATGGCATTTTTCTCTTCCGGAGCCATTTCTGCGAAACTGCGTCCGGTCTCTTCCGCTATAAATATCGGATCATATCCGAAACCTCCGTCGCCATGCGCCTCCTCCGAGATATACCCGTCGACACGCCCCTCGAAAGTATTTGTCTCCCCATTGAGAACCAGGGCTACGACAGTGGCGAAATGAGCCTTACGGTCTCTCTTGCCCTCCATTTCGCTAAGCATCTTGTTCACATTGTCGGCAAAAGTGCAATGTTCTCCGGCATAGCGGGCACTATACACTCCCGGTGCTCCTCCGAGTGCGTCTACCATCAGTCCCGTATCATCGGCAAAGCAGTCATATCCATATTTCTCCTTTACCCAGCGCGCCTTTATGAGCGCATTTCCCTCAAGTGTATCCGCTGTTTCCGGAATATCGTCATGACACCCGATTTCAGCCAAAGACACTATTTCGAACTCACCGGCAAGTATCTCCCTTGCCTCCTCAAGCTTATGCAGATTGTTGGTGGCAAACACCAGCTTCTTTAATTCTTTTTTGTTCATATATTCTATAACGAACACCCACTTGCTGTTATTATCTTTAGACGCACTGAAAGAAAACAACAAAAAATAGCGGATAAATGCTTGAAACACCTATTGTCATATACGAGGACATAGCCTCTCGCGCCGGCATTTCCCAAGATGGCAAATGCTTCATCATTCTCAACCCCGACATTTACGATGCTGACGCTATTAATATAAGATTTGCACGCATTCCTATAACAATCACCGAACGCAACCTGAAGTATAAAGCGATGCTTCAGTTCTGACAAAACATTACCTGGGACAACAGTCTCATTGTAGGCTTGATACGGATGTCCCTTCCCCTTCTCCCCAAGCAAGGAATTGCCGGATGCCAAGA
>NZ_CAJMXD010000011.1:0-20385 GCF_905219685.1 Barnesiella sp. CU968 | reverse complement strand
ATCCAGCCCCATCGCGCCCTATCCAACCCCATCGCGCCCTATCCTGCCCTATCCAGCCCCATCACACCCCATTCAGCCCCATCAAAGGAAGGGGCATCCGCACAAAATGCAGATGCCCCTTTATTGAGCGAAAACAAACGCTGAGGTCTTTTACTTAGCTGTCAGCGTGCAGGTGTAAGGCACTTTTGTCAGATCAAGTGTAACCTCGTAAGTTCCTGCCGAGATCGGCATATTACTACCGCTGGCAACGAGTTTCTCGGCAGAACCACCAAGATCTGCATCCCAACCACCATTGAGACGGAACTTAAATTCTGTATCCCCCTCGGCTGTTATAATGCCTGTCCATGTAAGCATGTCCGCACTCGGTGTCAGATATATGTCATTATTCCAGTCACCATTAAGACCGATCACTCCTATTTTTTCCAAAAGAAGGGTCTGCAGACTCAATCCGTTGAGGTTGGCTTTCACCCACCACATTCCTGCCGGAGCAGTCACGATATTGTCTCCGTTGGGAGTAAGGACACCATTGTTGAGCCCCCAGTTCACATCCCAGTTATCAAGAGTGGCACACAGTTTAAACTCACCGCTTGCAACGCCATTTTCGCCTGTTCTTGTGAAACCGAAATAAGTTGCGTAGTCATCAGTATACAGCTGCATGCTGTTAGCCTGGCTCCAACCATTGCCCGAACCCGGAGTGTAAAGCACTTCGTAAGCGAACGATAACGTATAAGTCTTCTCAAGCATATTTGCCACAAGACGATAACGTCCGGGAGCTGTGATAGTGCCTTCTTCGTCGAGTGCAAGAGTCGTCCCGTCACCGGAAGGTCCAAAACACTGAGCCGGAGTTGCGTTACCCTCTACGCTTCCGGGAACAATACTCCACTTGAATCCAGCCGAAGCCTCTGCGGCGGTGACTTCAAAGATAGCGATGAAGTTATTATCCACATAGGCGTGAAGGTCACTGTGTTCCATCTTCTGGCTTAATGTTCCGCCAAGGAAGTAAGTGTTTTCGATATCCAGTTTTGCATCAACCGGAAGCACATTCACCTGCTGTTTGAGATAATAGAATCCTTCACCACCGAGACGCGATTGCTGGGAGCCGATGTTGGCATAAGCGATGATTCCCATCCAAGGCTTGACAACCTCCGGAGTTATATTATAGAACTTGACGATTGCCTTTTCCATATCATCAGAAGACACTGCTCCGTTTTCAAGAGGAAGCACTATGGCATCAGCCATATTTTCATCCTTGGATATTGCAAGCTGCAACGATACAGAAGCGTTTTCCGGCAGCCCGGATGCATCGGCAATAGACACGACTGAGATCTGCTTACCTACAGTATTCTCAAGATCGATAGTTGAAGAATATGCTTCGGAAGGAGTAAGCGTAAGCCCGTTTGCCTCAACAATCGGCTCTTGCGGATTCTCCTGTGCGATACCGAGGTCGCTCTTGTCATCGCAAGCCGTGAAGCCGAAAGCAAGAGCCGCCATCAGAAATATACTATATTTTTTCATATTTTCTTTAGTTGTTTATCACTTCCGGAGCCTGCAGGCTCCGGAAGTTTATGATTGCTATCGGTTTACTATTCTGCTCCCTCTATAGTTATTGTATAGCTGTTAAGATCAACATTCACTTTGACCTTGGGTGCAGTCCATTGTTCAGACTTGAAGTTTGCCTTTCGTGCCACAACAGATGCCTTATACGGACCTGAGGCTACAGAGAATTTCTCCTCGCCCTCTTTGGGACCTACAAAATTAGTATCCCAATTGCCAAGCTCCGTATAGATTGCAAATTCAATACCGCCTGCAGGATCCGTCACATCAAAAGTGCCTTCGTATATATTCGAGTTCGGTGCAGTCTCCGCAAGAGCACAGTTATCTTTATTGATATCCCAGCCCTGGAAATTACCTATGGCATAGATTTTCTTACCTTCTGCCTTCTGCATCTTGATAGTCATATCCTTCAGGTTGACGGTAATCTCGAGATTGCCACCCGTCCATGTCTTGTCTTGCCATGAACCCTTACCAAGTTTGTCACCTTTCTCAACACTCATGAATACCGGACCGTTGAATACACCCTCAGANTCGAAAGTTATGTCCACAGGGTTGTCTTCATTCTGAGAACCTACAGCAAAGCTCTCCCAGTCACCAAGCTGGCTATAGAAGCGGAACTGGAAGTTGATCAAATCATCCTTGCCATCCACACCCGGCTCATTTGCAGGGATAAACACGTTTCCGAAATAAATCTTGGTTCCGATACCGGTTTCCTCAAGATATACCTTATCCGCATTTATGTCCCAGCCTGTAGGCTGACCGATAAGATACAACTTGCCGGGGTCTTTCACCGGGATATAAGAAGACACTGAAATATTCACGGCATTCGACCATATACGGCTCTGCGGAGCATTGTCGATCGCAGCATGCACACGCACAGAAACCGGGACAACCTCATTATTATAATTATCCATATCGAAGCCATAGAGGGTATTCACAGCCTCGCAGAAAGAGGTTCCGTCAATGTTGAGCACTGCGGAAGTTGAAGTAAACGCAGGAAGCGTATATGCCAAAGGCAAGCCATCGTCACCGAGGATAGCATTATCCGTCTCCACGTTTCCTGTTGTCTCAGCTTCATCCCATGCTGCAAAACCGGCTTCACTTTTAGCCAGCTGCACAGTATAAGTCGGAACGCAACCAAGCCCGTAGTTAGGCTGGGATACTGTAAAGGTTATATCATTGAGGTTCTGATAACTTTCGTCAGCACGGAAAATATATGTCTGATCCGCCATAGCCGGGGTGTTGAGCACAAACTCGGTAGGAACCTCCAGACGGGGCTGGGTATCCTCCTTGCAGCTTGTGAAGCATGCACCTAAAAGCACCGGCAAAGCCATTAAATATGATATCTTTTTCATTTCTGATAATTTTTTTAATTTAACAGATTAATAACCGGGGTTCTGCTTCATGTTTGAACCATATGTTGCCACAACATCGGATGGAAGCGGGAAAAGGTTCATGTATTCAGGTATCGCACCTCCGTTACGCATGTTGTTTTTCCATGCCCATGTATAGCTGCTTCCTGTGAATTTATTGAAACGGATAAGGTCCGTGCGGCGAACGTTTTCCCAATAAAGTTCACGGCTGCGCTCGTCAAGAAGATTATCAAGAGTGAAATTTGCATCACCCCATGCATTAACGCCGGCTCGAGAACGGATATAGTTGACATACTTAAGTCCCTGACGCTTGTGACCTGCACCCCGGAGCGAGCACTCGGCTGCCATCAGATAAACATCGGCAAGACGGATAATGGGGAAGTCTGAGCTTGCAAACTCTTGAGTCTGAGCCGGAAGTCCGTTAACCTCATCGATGCCTGCCCAATTGAACGTAAAACCACGCTCACTATCAACATAAGTGTTGCGGGGAAGCATTCCATTTTCATCAGCCTTGACATTTGTATATTTGATTGCCGCATATCCGCTTGTGAACACAGAAAACTCATCATTCTCCTTTGTGAATCCCTGCTTTTCGGTGCACCAAAGGTATGTACGACCGTCCGCGCTCACACCGTCTGTAAAGTTGAACTTGTCAGCAAACTGCTCGCGGGCATGCATACAGCTCCAGTCGGCATTCAAGCCGTAAAGCACGGTCGGCATGCTGCCTGCAGAAGTAGCAGCCGCGATAAGGAACATTGTGCCGCCATAACTTTCCGTATAAGGATACTCAAAAGGTATTGTCCAAAGGATTTCATTCTGATCCTGAAAGCTTCCGCCGGGAGCAAGCTTGTCATTGTTTGCGCAAAACAGGGCAAGATAATCTTTGGCAAGACCAGATCCTTGAAAACCGAAACCCTTGTGACGTTTGATGATATTTTCGGCATGCTGCCAGCATTTGTCATACATCGGAGTGCCGGTGAACACCTCTGCATTAAGGTAATAACGGCAGAGAAGAGCCTCGACACCATCTTTACCAACACGTCCATATACACCGCTTTCTTTAAAATTAGCGAGCACGTCTTCGAGATCATCCGTAACAAGTCTGAAAAGCTCGGCACGAGTTGTCTGGGGAGGAACCTCTCCATATTTCATGTCGTCCCACGCACGGACAGCATTCCCGAAGAAATCAATAACATAATAATATGACAGCGCTCTCAATGCACGAGCCTCAAGCACGAACTGGTCCGCGAGGGGCTTTGTCTGCGCATCTATTGTAAATGTTCCGTCGTTAACCGACCTTATGAAGTCGTTACATACGGCAATGTGAGTATAAAGACGTCCGTAAGCACCCAGAAGCACGCCATTGGAAGAACCCCATGTGCCTGTGCAAAGATCGAACACTCCGACATCTGGCCATATCCATGTAACCTCATCGGTTGTGAACTCATTAAGCATAAAGATAACACGGCTCCAGTTGGAAGTACCTCCGTCAAGACCGGAAATATCCGAACCTCCATTAGGACCACCCTGACCGGAAACAGCCAGCGACGAATAGCATTTCGCCATCACCTCGGAAAGATATTTCTGAGGATCCTCTCCGAAATTACCGGAAGTGATAGAATTGGGGTCATTGGGAAGCTGATCCAGATCTCCCACGCAGGAAACAAGACCTGTCATAGAAAACAGGGCAGCGCCAATGAAAATTTTGCTGATATATGATTNCATATTTATTAAATCTATATTTATGAGAGATTAGAATGTAGCCACAAGACCGAACGTGCATGTAACAGGGCGCGGATATACGTTGTTGTCGATACCACCGAACACCTCCGGATCAAGTCCTTTGTATTTTGTTATGACAAACGGATTCTGAACCGCACCATATAGACGGAGACGGAGCTTGTCGCTAAACAGATTGTTGAATGTATATCCGAGAGTTATGTTGTCGCAACGTACGAATCCCGCATTCTGCAACCAGTAATCGGAATAATAAGTATTGGTTGTCTGACCACCCTTGAAGTAGAAATCCGTATCAACAAGGTTGTGAATACCGGATGTATTGTATGTGTCAGAGAGTGTGCTGTGGGTCGAAGCGACATCGTTGTAAACATAGTTGCCGATGGAAGCCCTGAGCTGGAATCCGAAATCCCAGTTTTTCCAAGAGAATGTATTATTCCACGACATCGTCACTTTAGGATCTCTTGAATGACGGAAAACACGGTCATTGTCGTCTATTGTACCATCACCGTTCTGGTCTACATAACAACCTTCGATAGGCTGACCGTTCTGGTCATACACCTGCTCGTAAAGGTGGAAAGTATAGGCGGGATAGCCTACCTTATGCGCCTGAACATTATTACCCGTACCGCCGGATATACCACCGGTAGCGATATAAGAATTCGGATCTGCAGTGTTATTGAGTTTGGTTATCTCGTTTGAGTTCCACGCCACATTCAAGCTTGTGTTCCAGGTAAAGTCATCGGTCATGACCGGTTTTGCACCGATAGTTGCCTCCACACCTATATTGCGGAGCGTTCCGATATTCTGGTCCATCATGTTTGAAGTTGCCGCACCCGGAGCTACAGTCACAAAAGAGAGGAGGTCTTTGGAATTACGGAGATACCAGTCAAGAGCCACGGTAAGTCTGTTGTTCCACCATCCCATATCGAGACCCACGTTCCAGGTGGTTGTCTCCTCCCACTTGAGATCAGGGTTATATACACCGGGATAAAGCGTGTTGGAGATAAGCTGACCATCTGCGTTAACATACTGTCCATTGATCATATTAGGGTAATAAGATCCCTGAGTGGTAGATACATATACAGGCATATACGGGAAATAACCGCCAACGCTCTGCTGACCGGTAACACCCCATCCCAGACGGAGTTTAAACTCATTCATATTAGTTGCAGACTCCATAAACGACATGTTATTGATCTTCCATGCAAGAGCCAAAGCGGGGAATAGACCCCAGCGGTTGTCTTTCGAGAAGCGTGAAGTTCCATCGTCACGGAGTGTGAACGTAAGCAGGTAAGTATCCTTGAATGAATAATTGAGACGTCCGAAGAAACTTACAAGCATAAGATTTCCTGTAGACCAATAATAGTCAGGAGAAATATGAGAGCCTGGATCAGCAGTATCAGGATTAATTGTCAGAACTCCTGCAGTTGTTGCAGGACCGAAGAATCCCTTTGAAGTGAATATCGTACCGTTGTTATTGCCATGAGCATCGAAACGCTGCCAGGAATAACCCGCCATCACGTCAAGCGTAGAATAGATCTTGTCAAACTCCTTCTTATAATTGAGATAGAAATCAAGGAGGGTATTGCGGCGAAGTTCATAAACCTCATAACGGGTTCCTGCACCATTCTTGATGTTTTCGTTCCATGATGTAGGCGAGTTCTGCTGGAGGAGGTTATACTCATTAGACTTGCTCACGTCATAACCGAGATTCAGGTTGGCACGTAGTTCCGGAAGGAAATGAAAAGCATAATCCAACTGCAAGTTACCATTGGAGCGATATACGTTAGACACGTTTTCGCGATCTTTGATAACAGCAAGAGGGTTCACTGTACCGTTGATATTCCAGGAATTATAACTGTCTGTAGTTACAGAAGTATATCCATTGTAAAAATAAGGGAAATCGCTATTACCGGATGCGATATTACTCATCACCGGCACTGTAGGGTTGAATGCGACAGCAGCGCCGACAGCACCCTCGTTAGAGAACGTGTTGCGCACATAGTATCCTTTAACATTCGCCGAGACTTTGAGTTTTCCATCAAAGAACTCGGGGGTGAGATTGAAGCCGGCAGTAACACGTTTCATCTGGCTATCCTTCAGGATACCGTTTGACTCGGTGAAAGTTCCGCTGACACGATACGGGAGGAAACCGGCTGTTCCACCGACACTAAGAGAATAGTCATGCGACACAGATGTGCGGAGCACCTCTTTCTGCCAATCAGTATCGGAAGTGCCAAGAGCTGCTGCTGCAGATGAATCCTCTCCCCAGTAATCCTTGATTAGGGCTGTGAATTGTGAGGCATCGAGAACGTCCCACGTACGGCGAGCGGTATTAACGCTGACATTAGCCGAGAAATTAACCTGCGGACGACCCTTCTTACCTTTCTTAGTGGTAATGATTATGACACCGTTTGATGCCCTTGAACCGTAAATCGCGGTTGCTGAAGCATCCTTAAGCACAGTCATCGACTCGATATTATCGGGAGAAATCATTGCAAGGGGGTTAGCCATACCCTGCACACCGTCATTGCTCAAAGGCACACCATCAAGCACGATCAAAGGATCATTTGATGCAGAAAGCGATGAACCGCCACGAATACGGATTGTGGCGCCACCTTCCGGGCTACCGCCACCGCTGGTCACAACCACACCCGGGCTTGCGCCGGTAAGCAGATCCTGTGCCGAGGTAGAAATACCTTCCTCGATTTCGCCGGGATTGATAACGGCAACAGAACCGGTGGCATCCGATTTCTTGACAGAACCGTAACCGATCACCACAGTCTCCTGCAGCATCTGGGCGTTGGTCTTCATCACGATGTTGAGATGTTTCTGACCGTTGACCGCCACCTCCATGGGGTCGTAGCCTACATAGCTCACAACCAGCGTCGCATTCGCCGGAACATTGATGGTGAAGTTGCCTTCAATGTCGGCAGACACGCCGTTGGAGGTGCCCTTTTCCATAATCGTGGCACCGATCAGGTCTTCGCCCTGCTCATCAGTCACGTGTCCCGTGACAGTGATCTTCTGAGCCAGCGAGGGAAGTGCGAGTGCCAGCAGCATTGCCATTGTCACCCAAAACTTCCTGTTTAGCTGAAAACAGTTGTTCTTCATGTAAGAATGAATTTAGTTTTACATTTGGTTATTAGAATATATTTTTCAATACAGTCTTCTGTTCCTAACGGGTAAATCTAAAATTCCAAAAGCCGCTCAGGCATCATTTAATTTATTGGTATACCAATAAATTAAAACTGCATATGCAGTCGGCTTTTCAGGAATTATATCTGTCCTTTGTCTTAATTGCGGTTAACGAGTCTCATGGCGGTATAAATGCTTAGGACGCAATAAGCCTTCAAAGTACAAAGCAAAGGCAAAAATACAGATTTTATGCGTTTATTTATATTATGAAATCAATTTTAACAATTCAAACCTTGAATTTTAACATATATTAAGATTTTAATACTCCTTGTCCTTGCTATTTTATATCATGATAAAGGTCAAGAAATCTGTCGATGGCAGTGGCTATCTGCCGTTTGTCTTCAAGGTGCTCCCCGCTGAAACGGATATTCGCCTTCGAATAGAAACCGATTCTGTCTGAAAGCCCTTTTTCCACTGTCAGCCTGATTTCTTCCGGAGACTTCCCTTTTATCAGCGGACGTCGCGAACTGTTAATCACAAGACGCTCCACAATGCGATCGACTGTGGCGTCAAGCCAGACCACATCACTTCGTGAAAGCATGTATTCCATATTGTTGTTGAAACATGGCGTGCCGCCGCCACATGATATTACAACATTGTCAAACTCACCTGTCTCACGGAGCATAGCCGTCTCCATGCGACGGAACTCCTCCTCCCCTTTTTCGGAAAAAATTTCCGCAATCGTTTTCCGGAAACGCTGCTCAATATAAAAATCAAGGTCTATGAACTCCCGACCCATGCGGTGTGCGAGAGCCCTGCCAAAAGTGGTCTTGCCACTCGCCATATATCCGATTATGAACATCCTAACTAAGAAATATGTTACGAAAAATCCACCATGCGACAAGCAGAGACACTGCCGTCAATGCAACAGAGACAGAGTGAACGCGCATATAGAGGCGCGGATGCCTTGTCCTGTTCAGTTCAAGCCAGAGAAGAGGAGCAAGCAACGGCAGAAGCAGAAGCAGAACAGCGTTGTGGTGCCATGCGGCGACAATATCGCCATGCAGCAAGGCATGAAGCATGCGCTGGCTGCCACAGCCGGGACACTGCCATCCCGTCAGTTCATGAAAAAGGCATTTCGGCACAAACCGGGATACCGCAGGATCTACGGCAAAATACACTGCGCAGACCGCTGCGACAGCGACTCCGACAAGAATATATGCGTTGCGGCGTTTCAAGCCAGCAATGACAGAGGAAGATAAACCGCGGCTGCGACAACTCCTGTAACAACAGACGCTATAATCCAGTATTCAGCCATACGCGACGCACGGCGGGCACCCTCAAGATCTCCAGCATAATATCTGGAGCTGACCATAGTACTGTACACAATCGCCACAATACCGGGTATCAGGCAACACATCACCGTAGCAAGCACAGACCACACAAGATGTGTCTGCGGCATCGGCTCCTTCTCCGGCGCGGGATATGGAGGTGCGGGATGATTTGCGAAAGGCTGAGGAGGCACGGAGGGAGCAACCGGCGGCTGTGGAGAAACGACCGGCGGCACCGGCGGCTGTTGCCGCTCCGGATAGGGAGGCGGCGTGAGATGAAGCCTTTCCGCCCAGAGAGCCTCTATCTCCTCCTCCGGAGTGAGTTTTTTTTCGGACTCTTCATTGACCTTCTCCTCTTCGGCAGAACACATGTCATGCGCTGTCACCTTCTCCTCTTTTTCC
Source organism: Barnesiella sp. CU968 (assembly GCF_905219685.1). Classification (NCBI taxonomy): domain Bacteria; kingdom Pseudomonadati; phylum Bacteroidota; class Bacteroidia; order Bacteroidales; family Barnesiellaceae; genus Barnesiella; species Barnesiella sp. CU968. Next base: position 10,847 of record NZ_CAJMXD010000011.1, on the reverse strand, counting down.
ACAAGTTTCTCAAGGTTGTCAAGATCTTTCTCTTTATCTTCCATAATTCCGATGTATTAAAAAGTATATGCCGCACACTTTCAGACCTGCTGCATATCTACCAGACGGCTGTATATTCCGCCAAGTCCGATAAGTTCCGAATGAGTCCCGGTCTCCACTATCTTCCCGTCCTGAAGCACGCATATCATGTCGGCGTTGACAATCGTCGAAAGGCGATGGGCTATGACTATCGTTGTGCGGTCCTTCATCAGTTTCTCAAGGGCATCCTGAACAAGGCGCTCACTTTCAGTGTCAAGTGCCGATGTAGCCTCGTCAAGAATAAGGATGGAGGGATTTTTGAGTATGGCGCGGGCAATGCTGATACGTTGCCTTTGACCGCCGGAAAGACGGCATCCGCGGTCACCGATTACAGTCTGATACCCGTTTTCCGTATGCATGATGAAGTCGTGGGCGTTGGCTATGCGTGCCGCAGCCTCCACCTCCTCCTGAGTCGCGGACTTGTCGCCGAATGCGATATTATTGAAAATGGTATCATTGAAAAGTATCGCCTCCTGATTCACATTTCCCATAAGGGAGCGGAGATCTTTCACACGCAGATTCTTCACATTGATTCCGTCAACGAGTATCTCGCCGCGTTTCACATCCCAGAACCGCGGTATAAGATCCACAAGTGTAGACTTGCCGGAACCCGATTGCCCCACGATAGCCACTGTCTTGCCAGGCTTGACCTCAAGGTCGATATGCGACAGCACATCGCGTTCGCCATCATAGCTGAAGCTGACATCGCGGAAAGACACAGAACTCTTGCCTCTGTCTTCAGGCAGATTTCTTGGAGCAGCCGGATCCTGAATAGGATTGACAGCTCCGAGAATCTTGTCGATGCGCTCCATTGCCGCCATACCTTTCTGTATGGTATATGATGTCTTGGAAAGCTCTTTTGCCGGATTTATAAGACTGTAGAATATCACCATGAAATAGATGAAGCTGGAGGCATCGATCGACTCACTGCCAGAAAGAATGATCGTGCCGCCGAACCAAAGGATTATCGCCACGGCAAGTGTGCCAAGAAACTCGCTCATAGGGTGCGCCAGCGCATATCGCCGCGACATCGAGTTGTGTATACGGTAAAGATCCTGCGTCTCGGCTGAGAAATTGCGTTCCATCTGCTTCTCGGCATTGAAAGCCTTCACTATCCGCAAGCCACCTATCGTTTCCTCTATATTGGAAAGTATGGAACCGAAACGTTCCTGCCCCTGAAGATTCTGCTGTTTGAGTTTACGACCCACCACTCCGAGCAGAGTGCCGATCATCGGCAGCATGATAAAGACGAAAAGCGTCAATTCCCAGCTGATTGCTATCATCGCCACAAGATAGGAGATGATAAGGATCGGATACTTCACAAGGCTGAATATACTTGACATTACAGAACTCTGCACTTCGGCGACATCTCCCGACATGCGTGCCATTATGTCTCCCTTCTTCTCGTTGGTGAAGAAGCCGATCGGCAGGGAGACTATCTTGAAATACATCGAATTGCGGATATCGCGGGTGACTCCGTTCTGCATCGGGATGGTGAACCATTCGCTCGTATAGGCAGATAGCACCTTGAAGAGTGTCATCACAGTCAGAGAGCCGCAAAGAAAAAGCAATGTGGGGGATGCACCGAGATCCACAATCATCTTCGACACATAATAATTGAAATTATTGGTAATGCAACCAACAAAATTGCCCCATTCAAAAGCCATGTATTGATATTCCTGTGTGTCAAGACCGAAAAGCATTCTGAGAATCGGCATGATGAAGGCAAACGAGAACAGGGTCAGGAATGCTGTCAGAAGGTTGAATATCACACTTATTACGATATTCCACTTATAAGGTGCCGCAAAGCGGAGCATGAATTTAAAGAAATCTTTCATATTAAAGGAAGCGTTCCGAAAAAAAGGGGGAAAACACACTTCGCTGCAAAATTAATCAAAATCTTTGAAGATTCTGATATTTTAGTGTTAAAGGTGCTAAAGATGACGTATCGGAGGTGCAGCCTAAGAAACTGTTTAAAGATGCGACAGCATCTCCTCCGCCTTGTCACCGTGAAAAGCGTTGAACATCGAACGCGGACGTTTCCAGCGTCTGTGACTCCACAGCCAGTATTGAGGTGCCTCGCGTATATTCTCCTCAAGAAGGCGGAAATATTCTCTCGAGGTCTCGAACATCTTATCTTTCTTTACATTTCCAGACACCGGTATGAATCGCAGCGTATAATAACCCCGTTTGGGTCGGCTCATATGGGCGTAGACCGCCTTTGCTCCGAGGAATTTGGAAATTCTTTCCGGACCCGTATAGACACCGGTCTCATGATTGAGGAAATCGAGGAAAAGATGGATATTGAGTCCGGGAGCCTGGTCAGCAATATACCCGGTGACAGTAGGCACGCCCTCTTTCTTCCACCGTACAAGACGCTGCATGATCTCCGACATCGGGATATTGTTTGCATCAAAACGCGTGCGCAGCTTGTAAAGCAGACGGTCGAATGCCTTGTTTTCAAGCGGATGGTATATCTGCGCGCAACGTGCGGCAGAGCTTATATGAAGCGGCAGCGAGCTCACCCACTCCCAGTTGCAGTAATGACCGAGATAAAGAGTCACGGACTGCCCTTTCTCCACTGCGTCATTAATTTCCTCTATATTTTCGACTTTCAGATGACGCCGCATCTTTTTCTCCGACATCGATGCGAGCTTGAGCGTCTCCATGAAGTAGTCGCAGAGAAAGCGGTAAAAGCGTTTCTCGATTTTGCGTATTTCCTCACAGCTTTTCTCCGGGAAAGAAGATTCGAGATTTCCCCTCACCGCGCTCCGCCGGTATCTCACAACATCGCACGCAAGCCATGCCAGGACATCGGACACCGCGAAGAGAATCCGGAACGGAAGCAAAGACAGGATATACGCTATTACGTAAAGCATTATTTCGAAGAAAGTTTCATTAGAGCCGGACGAACCACCCAGCGCCGTGAGCAATATCCGAGAACCCACCACACCACAGCAAGTATCCACAGATTAAGATATGGACCGCTTACCTGCGACAGACTTGCTCCGTTGGCATTCATTTTCACGAATCCCTCCACGCCCCATGTCGAAGGACATATGCCGGCAAGCCAACGCCACACGGGCAACATGTCATACATAGGCCAGATAAGTCCCGAAAGCAGCAGGAACACCAGCGATGTGGCAACCCAGAGCACAAACACGGTCTCCCTCTCCGTAACCACCGACTGAAACGCGAACCCGAGTCCGAACGACGCGAAGATCATAGGAAGTATGAACGCGAAGATCTCAAGCGCATCGCCTGCCATCGGGAACCGGAATATCAAAGGCACGTAATGGAGCATGAAAATTATGGGAATCACGAGGATTGTCAGGTAACACAACATCTGAGCCACCATGGTCAGGAATACAGAGGGAGCGAGATTGTCGGAACAATAACCTGTCAGACGCATCGACTCGCGCTGCGCTCCTCCCGCCATTCCCACGGCAAGCACGATACACTGCTGCAGTATGAGGATAAGCACACCCGGCATGATGAACGAGTCGAAACCGTTGCGTATGTTACCCATCGAGACATTATGCACCGGAAGGAGGTCTCCCGTAGCGATTGTCTCGGCAAGGGGAGCAATCCTGTCTATATTTTCGGTCATCAGTTCGGAGGAAAACTCTTGCATCACATTGGTCGAAGCCACAAGAAACCCTCGGTAACGAAGCAAGAGGCTCATTTCGCAATACATCACGGCATTTGATGCCTCATTCCTCCCCACTTTGCGGGCAAAGCCTTCAGGAATCTCAAGTATGGCATACGCCTTGTGGGAATCAATAGCACGGCGTGCATCGCCGAGATCTGTAGCATAACCGATGACATGCGCCTGGTCGCAGGCATCCATCTTGCGCACCAGCTCGCGCGAAAGAGCGGTACGGTCATGGTCCACCACAACCATTGACACATCCTTCACAAGTTCCGGATTATATATCAGGGAATAGATGATGGGATACGCCAGCGGAAGGAACATAAAGAAGAGTATGATTCCCACATCGTGTGTCACCATCTTGAATTCACGGCAATAGACCGCGAACATATTCCGTATGTGATCTTTGAATTTCATCTTATGGCACGTAAACAGGGTTGTTCATGTCGCGTTTCAGTCTCCAGAGGAGCGTGAAAGGCAGAAGCATGAAGATTATATAGGCGACAAACCACATCCTCGAATATGCCACATCTATTCCGTTCAGAGCCTGATCTATATATATAAGGAAGTTATAGCGTATCGGGACAATGTAGCTGAATATACCCATTGCCGGATACATGCTCGGCACCGGGAAGGAGAACGCGGCTATCGAGAATGACAGGATTCCTATCAGCGCGCAGACTGAAAGCGAAAGTCTGAGATTCGGCAACACACACACCACAAACAAGGCGAAACCCTGACAGGCTGGAACAAACATGAATTCCGAAAGAAGCATCCATCCCCAGGAGCCATGCATCGGATAATGGCTGTAGCGGTAGAGCCATGCGGTCATGAAGAACACAATCACCCACCAGATTACGGTCTGCGGCAGGAGTTTACCCGCCAATGCCTTGAATATGGAACCGTCAGCCATCTGCATCAGACGTCGCGAAGTGCCGTATTTCAGTTCCTGACCAAGACTGAAAGCGGTCATGAGGAAAATCATCAGCTGCAACAGACAGGGCACAAACGAGTTGGCTATATATATACCGTAGTTGAGCTGTGGATTGCCTATCGGACGGGCGGCTATGTTCACCGGCATCATCATCGATGACAGGGATTCCGCATCGACGCCTGCCGACTGCACCACCTCCATAACGATTCCCGCCTTGGTATAAACGGCGGTAGCCTTGAATGTCTTGAAAAGCATCGATGCCGGCACGAAATATGTCATATTGGTATAGAACGTTATCACCGGCTTGCGACCCGCAAGGAGATCCGCCTTGAAATTCTCGGGAATCAGGAAATAGCCGTATATCTCGCCCTTCTGCATCAGATGTCGAGCTTCGGAAAAGCTGTTTGGCGTATATTTGAGGTCGACCATCTGCATGCCTCCGAGATTCTGCGTTATCTCGCGGCTCAGAGATGTGCCGTCACGATCCACGATCGCCGCAGGCACACGTGTCGGCAAGCCCTTCTCGAGCATCGTGGTCAGAAAAAGAAACATAAAGAGGGGGAATATGAAGAATCCGGTCCAATATACCGGTCTCCTCACAATCTGCACCAAGCTCCGGAGCATAATCGCCCTGAACCCTCTGTCTGCTATCCTAATCTCTTTCATCGGTCTTCATCAAAGACTATTAATCTTTCACTCCCAGATACAGCACCGACATTCCCGGACGGAAATTCTCCACCGGCTTGTCAGGACGGCATTTGATCTGGAATGTGCGGGCATCATAATCGCCGGTGGCTTTTGTAGCCTGCCAGTTAGCATATGTGCCGAGATCCTTGATATAGAACACTTTCATATCGACCTCTTTGTCAAGAGCCGGTATCCTCACCTTGAGCACGCTACCGAGCTTTATATCCTTAAGCAGAGTCTCGCGCACATTGAAAACAGCCCAATGATCATCTTTTTCAAGCGTCATGACAGGCGCACCGGTGGCGATAAGTTCGCTTACATTAGGATAAATAACCGTTATCTCTCCGTCATAAGGAGCGGTAAGATACTGGTCTTCGAGTATGGCGTCCACCTCTTTCACTCCACCCTGCGCCACTGTCACCATGGCGGAAGACGCCTGTTTGTCTTCATGCTGCGCGCCGGAGAGGGCAAGTTCATACTGGCTTTTCGCCGCCGNCTCGCCTGCCTTTGCAGCCTCGTATGCAGCCTTTGCCTCATCGCGTTTCTGCTCGCTGACAACCCCTTTCTCAAAAAGATTCTGCATCCTTTCGTAGGTTTTTCGGGTGATTCCGGCAGCCGCCTGCGCCTGCTGCCATATGTCGCGTGCACCAGCGATAATCTGCGGACGGGTACCCGCATCTACCTTGGCATTCGCAGCCTGAGCGGCTGATTCCATGGCTTTCGCCTGGTCAAGCTTCGCCTCTATCAAAGAAGACGATATCCTGACAAGGGTGTCACCAGCCTTGACCTTCTGACCCTCCTCCACAAATATTTCAGCCACACGTCCGGGGAGCTTACCCGAAATCCTCACTTCTGTAGCCTCACCCTGTCCCTGCACCGTGTCGGGACCCGGTTTGAGACACAGGAAGCCGACTATCGCCAGAGCGGCGAGTATTATAAGAATCACGACAATCGTAAGAATGAGTGATTTGTCTTTTTTCGAAACCGCCGAGGGGTCAACCGCACCGGCAGGCTGTGTATTTTCTGTTGCCATCGCTTTGTATTTTTTCTTAATTGCTCCCGCACGGGGATATGTCACTGTACCGTATTTTCAGATATTTACCTATTAATATTTCTCGCTCAGTCTACCGATCACCTTGTCGAGATATACCTCACAGAGGTGTATTCCGATTTCGGCATCTATTTTTTCCGAGTTTGCCTGCAGCCATGCTGTCTGGGCGGCGATCACATCGTTTGTAGTCATCACACCCTCGCGGAATCCTATCTGCGCCGACCTAAGGTTCTCATCCGCACTCGCCATGTTGGATTTGGTCATCTCGTATGTCTTGAACGCCTCCTGAAAACTGAATTTCGCCTGCTTCACCTGCAGCTCGACTTTCTCCTCAAGGTCTTCGAGCATCAGACGCTGGGCGTTTGTGGCAGACTTGGTGGCACGGTAATGGTTGTAGTTTCCTCCCCAGTGCCAGATCGGTATCGCCACAGTCGCTCCCACACTNAATCCGCCTCCGAAACGTTTCTGGAAACCGTTGTTCAGGTTAGGATTGGAAAACTCATATGCTCCAACCACCGCCACTTTCGGCAGCATCTGACCCATGGCGAGTTTCTCTCTCTGCGACAGAACTGAGATACCCTGCCTGATTACCTCGAGATCCTGACGGCGTGAATAGACGTCCTGCATGTTGAAAACCGGATCGGGCATTGATGTCAGCCCTGTCTTGAAATCCTCGTCAGCGAGCGTCATCTCTGTCTGCACCGGCAAACCGCACACCTGGGCGAGTGCCATGCGCGCAAGCGTCAGACCGTTGTCAAGTTTTGTGCGCATGATCTTAGCCTCGTTCAGCTTGACCTCTACCATAAGTAGATCGGCACGCGTAGCCACACCCTCCTCAAGCATTTCGTTTACGCTGTAGCGGAGCGTATCGACAAGCGTGACAAAACTGTCGGCGAGTTTCTGCTTAGACTTAAGCGACACCACCGTCCAGTAAGCCTGGTCAANGGCAAACACCACATCCTGCACCACGCTGTTGCGTGCCGCAGTGGCAAGTTTCTCTGCATATTTCGTAATTTCGTTGAGAGCCTTGATCTGTCCGCCCATGAATACCGGCTGAGTAAGCGTGAACGCCCCGGCGAAAACATTATGGGTGTCAAAACTCATCGCATCTTTCGGTATCACCGCCACTTCCGTGGGGATATATCCTCCGGTCGACGGATCCTTCACAGGCGTTCCGTCGGGAGTTGTCAGGATATTGTATTTGAAACTTTGCGTGGATGGGTCAAAGCTCATGGTGGGGAGTTTCGCATCCTCGCCGAGCAGATTGATTGTGCGCTGATTGTAGAAATACGTTCCGGCAAAATCGATGCCCGGCAGATAAAGAGCCTTTGCCGCCTTTCTGTCGTAACCGGCGCCCCGGATACCCTCTTCCGCCATGCGGATGGTCTTGTTGTTGCGCACCGCCATATTCCGGCACGAGTCGAGGCTGTAGGTGTCGGCATGGAGCGGAGTCGCTCCAAGTACCACACAAACAAAAGTCCCACAGATTGTTATATTCTTAATTAGCTTCATATAGCTTGTATCTGAAATCAAAATACGTAATGATTAATAAAAAAATCATACCTATATAAATTACAAATTTAACATCATTTTGTTTAATTTAGTAATTTTGCAGTCGATTTTTATCATTTTACACTTCAAAACACATTCTGAGCATATGACCAACATCTGGAATTTATATAAAGAGGAATACAAAAGTCTTATCAGACTCGGGCTGCCGGTTCTCGTGACTCAGGTAGGAATAATAGTCGTAAGTTTCGCCGACACAATGATGGTCGGAGCATACGGAGTCGATGAACTGGCTGCAGCTGCTTTCGTAAACTCATTGTTTATCATCCCCATAGTCATGCAGTTGGGTTTCGCTCAGGGACTGACACCCCTTGTAGGCTCACTTTTCGGCAAAGGTGAAAAAGAGGAAGCAGGCCACACCCTTCATGGCGGACTGCAGATAAACATGGCTGTATCCGCAGGATTGACAGCCATAATGGCTATCCTCTATTTTTTTCTTGACCGATTCGGGCAGCCCGAAGAGTTGATGCCACTGGTGCGACGCTATTATCTGATTGTTCTTTCCACTCTGCTTCCGATGTCTGTGTTCAACTCCTTCCAACAGACTTGCAACGGCTTCAACGACACCGCGATGCCCATGTGGATGATCTTAGGTTCCAACGTATTGAACATCATAGGCAATTACCTCCTCATATTCGGGCACTTCGGATGTCCCGAATTAGGACTCGCCGGCGCCGGAATAAGCACAATGCTCGCCCGCTATGCCGCCGCAGTCGCCATTGTCGCGATGTTTTTCAACGGGAACCGCTACAGACCTTACGCCAAAGGGTTCGCCATAAAGGAAGGACTGGGGGATGTGCGCAGGATCGTATGGACCACATCATATCCTGTCATGATACAGGCTGGTGTGGAGTGCTCACTGTGNAGCTTCGGAGCAGTTGTCAGCGGGTGGTTCGGCAAGATACAGCTCGCTGCATATCAGGTTGTAAACACTATGGCGCAACTTGGATTCATGACATTCGTCAGCTTCGGCACAGCCACTTCAATCAGGGTGGCGAACTATATGGGCGTTCATGACCTCCGCGGCATGAGACGCATTACTTCAGCCGGACTCCACCTCAACCTCGTGCTCGCCACAGCGGCATCGCTGATTTTCATGTTTGGCGGCAGATGGCTGATACATTGTTTCACACCGGATCCTTATGTCGTGGCATCCGCTCTGACACTCATAATACCCCTTGTCATATACCAGTATATGGATGCCACTCAGCTAACTTATGTCAACGCCATCAGGGGAACATCACATGTGAAACCGCTGCTGTGGATTTCTCTGTGCTCATACGTCGCAGTCGGCATTCCGGTTCTTCTCCTTTTCGCCAAAGGTCTCGGCTGGGGCAACATCGGTGTCTACTACAGCTTCGATGTGGCATTGGCGGTAGCATCGGTAATGTCAACGCTTGTATTCTATCACGTGATGCGTAAGGAAACATCGGCAATACACCACTGATCCCGGCGGTAAAACCGATTAAGCCGAACAAGTGTTATAAAATGGGTCAGCTTAAGTGATTGTTTTTTCCAATCGTATAATTATAAAAATACAAATTATAAATTGCATGACAAAATGGCAAGAAAAGAATACTTTCCAGGCATAGAAAAAATCAAGTTTGAGGGAACAGAGAGCCACAACCCCATGGCATACCGTTATTATGACGCAGAGCGTATCGTTCTGGGCAAGCCGATGAAGGAATGGCTTAAATTCGCCATGGCATGGTGGCACACTCTCTGTGCCGAGGGCGGCGACCAGTTTGGCGGGGGAACAAAAAAATTCCCCTGGAATGAAGGCGACGACGACATGACGATAGCCAGACAAAAGGCTGACGCGGGTTTCGAGATTATGCAGAAACTCGGAATCGAATATTTCTGTTTCCATGACACAGACCTCATCGGGGACCTCACCGAAGACATAGAGGATTACGAGAGACGCATGTCGGATATTACCGGATATCTCAAGGAACTCATGGCTGAGACCGGCATCAAAAACCTCTGGGGCACGGCGAATGTCTTCGGTAACGCCCGTTATATGAACGGAGCCGCCACCAACCCGGATTTCGATGTCGTAGCACGTGCCGCCGTACAGATAAAGAACGCCATTGACGCGACAATAGCCCTGGGCGGTCAGAACTATGTATTCTGGGGAGGACGCGAGGGTTATATGAGCCTGCTCAACACTGACCAGAAACGGGAGAAAGAGCATCTTGCACGGATGCTCGCAATGGCTCGCGACTACGCCCGCGCAAAAGGATTCACAGGGACATTCCTGATAGAGCCGAAACCCATGGAACCCTCCAAACATCAGTACGATGTGGACACTGTAACCGTGATAGGCTTCCTCAAGGCACATGGTCTCGACAAGGATTTCAAAGTCAACATCGAGGTCAATCACGCCACTCTCGCCGGACACACTTTCGAGCATGAACTGGCGGTTGCCGTAGACAACGGCATGCTCGGAAGCATTGACGCCAACCGAGGGGACTATCAGAACGGATGGGACACCGACCAGTTCCCTATCGACAACTATGAACTCACACAGGCGATGATGCAGATTATCCGTAACGGAGGACTCGGCAACGGCGGAACAAACTTCGATGCCAAGACCCGCCGCAACTCTACCGACCTTGAAGACATCTTCATCGCCCACATCGCCGGTATGGACGCCATGGCGCGTGCGCTGCTCAGTGCCGCCGAGATTCTGGAGAAATCTCCATACAAAAAGATGCTCGCCGACCGATACGCATCGTTTGATGACGGCAAGGGGAAAGAATTCGAAGAAGGCAGGCTGACGCTTGAAGACGTTGTAGCCTATGCGAAGACCCGGCGTGAACCCGCACAGGTTTCCGGAAAGCAGGAGCTGTATGAGGCGATAGTCAACATGTATG
>NZ_CAJMXD010000010.1:0-20633 GCF_905219685.1 Barnesiella sp. CU968 | reverse complement strand
ATTGATTTCGNTGCCATAAAATTTTTAATCAATAAAATTTAGACAAGCTCTAAGAAAATATTAAAACTATATGAAGAGAATTACATCACTTGCAATCATGTCGGCAACGACACTCGCATTGCTAGCCGCCCCACTCACTCCGGAGCAGGCTTTAAAACGTGTGCAAGGCAACAGCGCATTGAAGATGCCCTCGAAATCAGGGATCTCAATGAAACTTAGCTTCTCAATGCAAACACAGAAAGGGGAACCGGCTGTATACATATTCGACCGTCCGGCTTCATCAGGGTATTTGATCGTCAGCGCGGACGATACCGCCACTCCCCTGCTCGGATATGCAGACTCCGGCAGCTTCGACGCCAACAACATGCCCCCTCAGCTCGAATGGTGGCTATCGGAATATGCCTCGCAAATCGACTATGCATCGGCAAACGGAATTAAAAACACTTATGCCCCCATTGCCAATAAAAAGGAGATTGCTCCGCTCGTAAAAACCAAATGGAATCAAGGAACTCCATATAATAATCTGTGTCCTTCCGTAAACAACATAAAATGTCCTTCGGGATGCGTGGCAACGGCAATGGCTCAGGTAATGAAGTTTTGGAATTATCCTGAAGTGGGCACAGGAAGGGTCACTGCAACATTACCATCGGGAGGTACTGGAGAAGGGTTCATAAACCTCGCTCAAAAACCTTTCGACTGGAACAACATGATCGATTCATATTCGGGATATGACTACACCAACGAACAGGGAAACGCAGTGGCAACCCTGATGCAGGCAGCAGGATATGCGGCAAAGATGAACTATGCACCGGGCGGCTCTGGAGCATTGAGCATAAACGCGGCAATATCACTGTCAAAAAATTTCAAATACAACCCGAACATTCAATACCTGCAACGCCTCTATTTCAATGCATCTGAATGGAACGAAATCGTTTATAACGAGCTTGCTGCCGGACGCCCCATTCTTTATGGAGGTCAATCAACATCCGTTGGTCATGAATTTGTCTGTGACGGATATGACGGAAACGGATATTTCCATTTCAATTGGGGATGGGGAGGTATGTCAGACGGATATTTCATCCTTGACGCCCTTAACCCTAACTCTGTAGGAACCGGTGGTGGCGCAGGCGGAGGATATAACTCAAGACAGGACATAATAATAGGGATTCAACCCTCTTCTGTAGAAACTGACGTTTATCTAACACAGTTCGGCAACCTTTCAGCATCGGCAAGCGGATCAAACATTAGCCTTGCCTTGAACTATAACGGCAATGTCGGCAATTGGGTAAATGCCGGAATCTCTGCAGTCAAAGTAAGAATGGGGGCAGAAATCGTATCTGTTGACAATCCTGAAATCAAACCTCAATATGTGAGACTCTTCTCGAATGACATTGACATTCCGGCACTGACTTTGAACGGATACAATATCTCATATCAGGGTATAAAAGGGAATGCAACAGTCTCCATCCCTTCAATTTTACCTAACGGCAAATATAAAGTTACTGTCTGCACACAAGATGCAAACAAGACAGACGCACCTTGGACTCCGGTTTGCACAACCAACGGAGCGTACAATTTCGTATACGTAACGAAAAACGGAAACAGCTGTTCAGTTGAAAATTTCAACGAGACGGAACTCTCGATTGTATCGGCGGAACCGACAACTCAGGTTTATTATGAGAATGCATGCCGGTTCAGACTGTCGGTAAAAAACAATTCCAATCTCGAACTTTCAGGAGGCTTCTATCCTGTGCTCTACGATGGAAACACTCCGGCTTTTCTCGGAGAGGGAATAACAATGAGTCTTGCACCGGGTGAAAGCGACAATGTGGAATTTGTAACCACATTCGAACTTCTTAATGGAGTCTCCGCTCCAACGGAGACGAAAGAATATACACTTCGGTTCAGCAAGAACGCAAGCGGCTCGGCGTTTTACAACTGGAGCAAGCCCCTGTCAATGGGACTGCTTCTTAGAGCTCCGTCATTCAATACGTCAAATTACTGCATAGAAGGCGCTCCGACAAGAGAGGAGACTATCAACGGACAGACACGCACGGCATTCGTTGTTCCGGATCCGTCTGAGATTCCATTCGCCGCGACAATAACCAACACCGGCACTTTCTTCGGCTCGCCTGTCTATACCCTGATTTTCAACTCCACATTAAGCGGATTCAATCTCACTTCGCTTGCCATGGGTCCGACAGCCATTCTCAACAGAGGCGAATCCGCGACGGTCACGGGGTCTGCAGACTTCACCGAAGCAGAGGACGGAGAAGCTTACGCCGCAGCATTATTCTACATAAACGGGGGTAAGCTGACGCAGCATAATGGAAGCCAGATACTATACTTCATTGTGGATTCCACAGCCTCGGCTGTCAATGATATCGAATCTGACAATACCACATCAGACAATGAAATATACAATCTTCAGGGCATTCCTGTAGGGAAAGACATAAACTCGCTTCCCGCCGGAATATACATCAGAAACGGCAAGAAAATTCTTAAGAGACATTGACCTTTCCCCTTCGACTCCAGTTTCTCAAAGGGGCGACGCAAAAGGTTTATCAAATAAAGACAGGGAGCGTTTCGCTCCCTGTCTTTATTTGATAAACTGACTTTCTCATTCGCTCTATCTTCGGATAATCACCGGATTACCACCCAGACCGATATATGGATATGATGGATTCTCTTTGCGGAAACGGGCTATGAACGCACGGGTATCATCCATGCTGTCGAAGCTGCCGGCTATGATATACCATTTGTCTTCCAGCGCACGCGCCGCACGGGCATCGTACCCTTTCTCCGAAAGCATCAAGGCTCCCGCACGTGCGTTGGTATTCATTTTAAAAACTGCAACAGCGACATTGAGCTGTTTCAGAGGAGAGACTCCGTCATCCACACGCAGAATCTCGTTGACAAAATACAATGTGTCGCCATCCACGACCTTAGCGCGGGGCGCGTCTTCGGATATGAGTCCGTCTGCCGCCAGCGATTCGCTTACCTTCTCCCTTTTGCCTACCGCGACATCATAAGCCTCTCGGTAATTCTTCTCGGTAGGCTTGCAGGAGACAAGAGCTATGGCGGCAACAGCCGCCAGCAACAATATCTTTTTCATGGCACAAGAATGCGAATCTCACGTGGTTTGAAACTATATCTGCGGTTCTGCGTCACAGGCACGATTCTCTCTCCCGTCAGAATGTCTGTATAACTCTTACCCTCGGGGATAATCTCAAGATAACGTGTCATGTCAACATCGTTTGTCTCGTCAGTGCCGTTAAGCATGATCACCGCGACATCATCGCCAGAGCGGCGTTCATACAGATAGACTCCGTTGGTAGGCATGAAATGCTTCATCCCCCCCTCTCCTATCGCCTTGCTTCCTCTCCGCCATCCGCACAGACGCGATATGAAATCGAAAGCCTCGTTCTGCAGTTCTGTCCTGCCTTCTCTTGAAAAGACATTGACTTTGTCGCCGGGGAAGCCTCCGGGCATATCCTTGCGCACGTTGCCGTCGCCCCCTTCCCTTGTGCCGTGCATCAGCAGTTCCGTGCCGTAATACAGCTGCGGGATGCCGGGAACAGTCAACAGCACTGTCAATGCCTGCTTCCACTGGTCGAGAGTCTCCGGCTCGGTAAGAATGAAACGTTCAGTGTCGTGATTGTCAAGGAAACGGAGCACATTCATCGGATCCGGATAAACATAATCAAGCGCGAGGTGGTCATAGATTGTGTTGAGACCGTTCCAGGGATCCGTCTTCGCCTTGAACGGCGCCATGTCACGGCACTTTATCATGAACGGAAAATCCATCACCACGGGAAGATTTGTGTCGGGATTTCTCTTTGAGGCAAGCGGCGAGCCTTTCTGCCAGAATGCCTCTCCTGCTGTCTCTCCGAACCAGCATTCACCCACTATATTGAAGTCCGGATACTCGGCAATAACCTCGGAAATCCATCTTGCCATCTCTTTCTCATCGGCATAGGGATAGGTATCCATACGGATGCCGTCGATCTGCGACTCCTCTATCCACCAGACGGAATTCTGGATCAGATACTTCATTAAGTGCGGATTCCGCTGGTTGAGATCCGGCATCTCGGCTACAAACCAGCCGTCTTGCGTGAGCTTGCGGTCATAATCAGTGGCATATGGGTCAGTAATGGTGGAAAGGCGGTAATTTGTCTGAACATAACCGTCTGGGAAATTGAACCAGTCTTTCGAAGGTCTGTCTTCAAACCAGGGATGTCCGGAACCGCAATGATTGAAGATCATGTCCATCACAGTCTTTATCCCGTTGTCATGAAGTTTCTCCACGAGCGCGGAATACTGACTGTTGCTTCCGAAACGTGGATCGACCTTGTAATAATCGGTAGTGGCATAACCGTGATAGCTGCCACCTTTCATATCGTTCTCAAGAACCGGATTCAGCCACACGGCGGTTATGCCGAGAGAATCGAGATAATCGACATGACTGGAGATTCCGGCAAGGTCTCCGCCGTGACGGGTGTTGGGATTATCACGGTCTACCTTCACATGATGACGCAATTCCGCCACATCGTTTATGCTTTCATCGCCGCAGGCGAACCGGTCGGGCATAATCATATACAGCACATCTCCGGCGGTAAATCCTTTCGCACCTTTCTGAGCCTTGCGGGCGCGCAGTTCGAATTCTTTTACAACCTTGCGTTTACCCTCGCGCCATTCGAGTTTCATGATCCCCGGCTGAGCTTCGGGCGATACGGTAAGGTATACATACTGCCAGTTCGGCGAGCCGTCGAGTCTGACAACAGAATCAACGGTAACTCCGGGATAGGTCAGTGAGAAATCCGCCGGGCGCACGTCACGCCCATGAATCTGCAACTGCAAGGTGGTGTCGCGCATGCCTGCCCACCAGTGCGGCGGATGAATCTCATCCACTGTGAAAGATGCAGCCGAAGCCGATAATGCTCCGCCTGCAATAAAGCAGAAAAGGCCGCGGCACTTGCACCGCGACCTGCTGATAGAATATCTTTTAAATCTCTTCATTGAAAAAATATTATGTTCAGACTAATCCACCTGGATGACAAGATGAGTTGTCAGGCTCCAGAATTTGGCGGGATCGGTAATCTGGATTGTCTTCGGACCATCCTTCTCGCCGGTGATCTGATAGCTGCCGGCAGGCATGTTGCTCCAGATCTTCACTTTCTTAGAGTTCGTAGGAATGGAGCTGAGCGTGCGCTTGTCGGCTGTCACGAAATATGACGCATCAAAATTCCCTTTCAATACCTTAGTCGCACCAAGGAATTTTTTCTCCAGCAGACCCTTTTCCTTAAGGTTTTTATTTGTGCCGATTGCATAATAGACTTTGTTCGCCTCATTCTCGGCGGCGACAGCCTGCGCCTGAGCCTCCTCTTTCGCAGCAGTCTCTGTCTTTACCTGTTCCTGACCTTCGGCAACCTGAGTGTTCAGAGTCTCGATCTGACCTTTTGCCGCAGCAAGGTCACTCTCGAGCTGTGCGATTTTCTTATCCTGCGAAGCGATACGCTCCTTGAGCTGCTTGATTGTCTTTGACATTACGCTGTTCTCGTTGCCCGATGTCTTGATTTTCTCTTCCATGGAAGTGAGAAGAGCCTTGTTGGCTGCAAGACGAGCCTTGATTGAAGCGAGGTTCTGACGGATTTCGGCACGACGGTCGCCGTTCTCGCTGTTGCCCATATTATAAAGCAGACCCTCCTGCATGTTGATGGAATCCAACCCGGTGTAGATGTCTCCCATGAGCAACATAAGAGAGTCGTTGAACGTGGCTGCTTCCTGATATTCGGCTGTCAGATCTGCGATACGGATTGAATCCTCGTCAATCTTTTTCTGATTGCCTGAGCATGATGCCAAAAGCATGGCTCCCATTCCAAGAAATAAAACGCTTTTCTTCATAATCGTATAGTTTATAGTTAAATTTCACTTCAGAAAGTTCCGACTGCCGGAATGCGTATGATCAGCATTGCATTCAGCAGCCTTCAATCACTATAACAATTTCACCCTTCGTTTGGTTCACGGAATAATATTCAAAAAGTTCACCAAGGGTGCCTTTTTTTATTGTTTCATGCATTTTAGAGATCTCACGACACACCGCCGCCGGTCTGTCGGCACCGAATGCCGACACGATCTGCCCCAGTGTTCTGCCAAGGCGCAGAGGAGACTCATAGATAATTACAGTACGCGGATCTGCGGCAAGTTCCGCCAGACGCGTCTGACGCCCTTTCTTGACCGGCAGAAATCCTTCAAACACAAACCTGTCGCATGGCAGTCCTGAAGAGACGAGTGCCGGCACAAATGCTGTGGCTCCCGGAAGACATTCCACATCCACACCAAGCCGGCGACAGGCACGCGACAGCATGAACCCCGGGTCGGAGATGCCGGGGGTACCGGCATCGGAGATCAGAGCCACCACATCTCCGGCCTCTATCCGGGCGGCGATAGCGTCGCAGGTCTGATGCTCGTTGAATTTGTGATGGCTGTGCATAGGAGTGGAAATCTCAAAATGCTTCAACAGTTTTCCTGAGGTGCGTGTGTCTTCGGCAAGGATATAATCAACCTCTTTAAGCACTCTCAGAGCCCGCAGCGTTATATCTTCGAGATTTCCCACGGGTGTGGGCACAATATAGAGTTTTCCGCTCATGACTCGAAATAGCCTCTGATTATCTCCATGAATCCGATGACTTCCGGATTTTCCTCATTCCACCCGAGTTCTCCTATAAAATATTCCTCGGCTTCGTCATAGCTGTCCATTGCCGCCACTGCATTCATGGCGGAAGAAAATTCAGCATCCGAATTGGAAAAAAGCTCACGCTTGAAACGGAATCTGTCGTTGAGGCAGAACGCCGGCTTGTCAAGCTTGGGCTTCCTGAACTCCTGAGCCACCGCATCCTCCACTTTTTCCGGTATCCCCTGTTTCTCCGCCGGTGCCGACACCCGCTGTTCTGACTGCGGTTCGAATTGCGGTTCCACCGATATTTCTTCCTGCGGTTCAACAGGTGTCCCTTCCTGCGGTTCAACAGGTGTCTCTTCCTGCTGTTTTTCCGGTGTTTCTCCGGAATCGAGCAATGTCCTGATTCGGGACACGATCAGCGGTTCAAGCTCGGGAATCTTGTCTTCCCGAAGCTGCGCAAGTTCGAGAAGTCCCTCAATTTCGTAAATTTTGTCTTTAAGACCCTTGATGTCGTCTATATTCATATCTCTATCTTAGATTCATATATTCAGTTGAAATAGTCACAAAGCCGCACTCTGTAAAAACACGAGAACCACGTTACTGTTCAAAAACCGTGAGCAAAGCTTTCTTTAACCCTTCGCGCGCGGCAGTGCGGTTTGTCATCTCGTTCATCATGACCACTATTATGTGTGTGGGCGCGTAATTGTCGTCGAGCTTATATCCGGCATAACATTGAATTCCTTTCATACTGCCTGTCTTCAACGCAACGTAACCCTCCAGAGGAGTTTCGGCAAGAAAACTGCGCAACGTACCTTCCTGACCGGCAAGTGGAAAGAAGGAGGCATAATAAGGATTCTCGGACCTTTCTGCCAGCACATGAGCCATAAATCGCGCCGTAACTCGGTTCTGCCGCGAAAGTCCGGATCCGTCAACTATGTTCACGCCTTGCATAGGGGCTTTCTGTTTCTTCCAGTATTCCGACTCCTGAGCCGCCGCATCGGAGACGGAGCCTTTGCCGCCGTCTGCCACGGCATAAGATCGCAACAGAGCCTCGGCATACTGGTTGTCGCTTCGCATCATGCAGGAACGCATTATCTCGTCAAGCGGAACAGATTCATGATCAAGAATGAGTTCGCGCTCCCCTTCACGCACAGACTCACCCTCCACTACAATTCCGTTACGCTCAAGAGCCGCTTGCAGACGCGTGTCAAAAACAGCAGCCGGATTTGAAACCGAACGGCTGCCTGAAGCGTTATCCTCAAAGTTGAGTCCATGAGAACCGGTGCCGTATGCATGCGGGAGATCTCCCGACATCCATGACGGAGGCACAGCCGGTCCGCTCCATACGTCCTCGTCAACGACTATCCTGCCGGCAATCGAGCGCACCCCGCGCTCCGTCAAGGCGGCTGCGATCTGTGAGCATATGTCTTTATTCCCCTCCACATGCCGGGAATTCAGCGATGGATCGCCACTACCGACTATGATCAGATTCCCGTCGAGAATCCCGTCGCGCACAGTGCCGGCAGCATAGACCTCAGTATGGAAACGGGCATCTTCATCAAGCCGAGAGAGGAGCGTAGCCGTGGTGACGCACTTCATGATCGAGGCGGGAATCAGCGGAATGTCTGCGTTCATTTCAAGAACCGTCTCTCCGGTGGAGAGATCGATGACAAGCATCGATGAACTGCCGGCATTCACACCGCGTGTCTGGCTGAAGTCCTCCACTATATCAGCCCGGGTTTGCAGACAGCAGAGAAGCGGAAGCAAGAAAAGCAATATCTGAAGCATTACTGTTTTCATATTACAAAATTAACTCTTCTTGCTTCCACTTACAAATCTTTTTACTAATTTTGACTTATGAATAATTTGACTTATGAATAATTACGAACGACGACCTTACACTTTCGACAGGGTGGTCCGCATCCTGTTCTCGGTATGCGCACTCTTAGCCACATTATACCTTCTTTCCATTCTCAAGGGAGTTCTGCTGCCTTTCCTTGTGGCAAGCCTGATCGCCTACATGCTTGAACCCGTAGTGAAATGGAACCAGAAATGGATGCGCACTTCCAACCGCTTCCTTCCAGTAATGGCGACTCTGCTTGAGACTTGCGTGATCGGAGGGGGATTCTGCGCTATTTTCTTCCCTTATCTGATCTCTGAATGCGCACAGATGACAGACATGGTGAAAACCTATGCTACCAAACAGATCGACATTCCCTTCATCTCGGAAAACATACATCAGTTCATACGAGACAACATCGATTTAAACCAGCTCTCGAAACTGCTGTCGCAGGAGCAGTGGGAGAAACTGATCAAGACAAGCATCTCCTCTTCGTGGAGCTTTCTAAGTTCGGGCTTTGCACTGATTGTCGGAATTGTCAGCTGGTTCGTGGTGATTCTATACGTAATTTTCATCATGCTCGACTATGAGAAACTCACCTTGAGTTTCCGCCAGCTTGTGCCTCACAGCCACCGCCGCCGGGTTTTCCGCATATTCGAAGATATCAAGAACGCTATGAACTGCTATTTCCGCGGACAATTCATAATAGCTTTCACTGTAGGCATACTCTTCTCCATCGGTTTCCTCATAATAGGATTGCCGATGGGTGTGGTGCTCGGACTGTTCATCGGCATGCTCAACATGGTGCCCTATCTACAGCTCATATCGCTGCCGATCACCGCATTGCTGTGTCTTGTATGGACAGTTAGCACAGGCGGCGACTTCTGGCTGATTTTCTGGGAAGCGATGGCTGTATACGTCATAGTGCAGTGCATTCAGGATCTCATCCTTACACCTAAAATAATGGGTAAGGCGATGGGGCTGAACCCCGCGATAATTCTCCTGTCTCTCTCGATATGGGGAAGCCTTCTGGGTTTCATGGGGCTGATAATCGCATTGCCGCTGACAACGCTCGTCCTTTCTTACTATAACCTTTATGTAATCCAGCGCATACAACAGAAACAGGCTACTAAAGAACAATCCTGATTACTTCCAATCCTTTCATCCGAAAACATAAGACTTGAAATGACCGATATACCCGTATCCGCCGAATATGCGTCTCTGACTCAGGAAACTGTCGGAGAACTGACTCAGAAAGTCTCCACTGAAATAAACCCTTCGGCGGAGACTCCACGCTCTGAAGAAGACCACACCAACGGACTCATTGCGGATCTTGCATGGATTCTGCTTCTCGGTGCCATTGTGACTCTTCTTTTCAAAAAAATGAAACAACCGGTAGTGCTCGGTTATATACTTGCGGGTTTTCTGGCAAGTCCTAAATTCGAGTATCTTCCTTCCATCTCGAATCTGGATAACATATCTTTCTGGGCAGACCTGGGAATCGTGGTGCTTATGTTTTCCATCGGTCTTGAATTTTCTTTCAAGAAACTGATGAACTCAGGTTCTTCAGCCATTGTGACGGCACTGATAATCATAACCGGAATGACGTTTGCCGGATTCGGAGTCGGCTACATACTCGGTCTCAACACCATCAACTGCATCTTCCTCGGCGGCATGATCTCGATGTCATCAACCACCATTATCATGAAATCGCTCGATGACCTCGGACTCAGGCAAAAGAAATTCGCATCGCTGGTGCTTGCGGTGCTGATCATCGAAGACCTCTTCGCTGTTCTTATGCTCGTTCTGCTGTCATCGCTGGCAATGGGCGATGTCAAGGGCATCGAACTCCTATACTCTATCGGCAAGCTGATATTCTTCCTCATAATCTGGTTTCTTGTCGGCGTCTATGTCATTCCTACATTCCTGACGAAAATGAGAAGCTACCTCAACGACGAGACTCTGCTTGTCGTTGCAATGGGATTGTGCTTCTCCATGGCGGTGTTCAGCGTGACATGCGGTTTCTCGCTTGAACTGGGGGCGTTCGTGATGGGATCCATCCTTGCCGGCACTGTCATGGCGGAAAGGATGGAAAGAGTTATCGGACCGGTGAAAAACCTGTTCGGCTCTGTTTTCTTCATCTCCGTGGGCATGATGGTCGATCCGCACGTGCTGACACAATACTGGTGGGAAATTCTCATCCTTGCATTAGTGGTCATAACAGGCATGATCATATTCGGCACCCTCGGCATGCTGGTGACGGGGCAAAACCTGAAAGTGGCAATGGAAAGCGGTTTCACACTGACGCAGGTCGGCGAGTTCTCATTCATCATCGCGTCGCTCGGTATGAGTCTCGGAGTGCTCAATGAGTCGCTTTACCCGATAATCGTCGCAGTCTCGGTGCTTACCATCTTCACTACCCCGTACTTCATAAAGATGGCTGACGGAGCATATGCCGGTGTGGAAAAACATCTTCCCCGTGGACTCAACTTCCTCATATCGAGATATTCAAAACAGGTTGTGGATTCCAATGAGACAAAACAGCTCTGGATTGCCATAATCAAACGGTATGTATGGCGCATTCTGCTTTACTCTGTAATTCTGCTTGCCGAGATACTCTTCTCCCGCACTTTCCTTTTCCCCTTGATGGAGGATTACATTCCCCGTTGGGGACATCTCGCAGCTACGGTCATAACCATAGCCGGAATGTTGCCGTTTCTTGTGGCAATGAGTTTCAGCACCACAAAACCGGACGAAAGGATACGCCTGCACAGGTCTGCCAGTTTTTATGACGTTCCGCTGGTAGCGATGCGGATAGTCAGATATCTTCTGGCTCTTTTCTTCATCACTTATTTCACGACTCTCGCATACTCGTCGATAACAGGATGGCTTGTCGGCGGCGGATGCTTCATCCTTATCATGGTCTTCGCTTCTACAAAACTGATGCAGAGATACAACCGTATGGAGGAAAGATTCATGAACAACCTCAACAGCCGCGAGAACACCCGTCTCGGCACAAACAACAATCTTGTGGACGACATGCACCAGGCATACATACAGATCGGACAGTGCGCTCCGTTTGTCGGCGACAAAATCAAAGATTCCAGACTGCGCGATGACTATGGAGTGAGCATATCGAGCATTCAGCGCGGTGACGACTATATGCCTCTCCCCTCGCCGATGGCACGTATATTTCCCGGTGATATTCTCGGGGTGATCGGAAGCGATGACCAGCTCAAGAAACTCAACGAGGATATAGAGGCATTCGAACAGGCATGCTGTTCGGTGGCTCCCACACAACACAAGGCTGAACTCAAAAGCATACGTCTCACTGACAGCTCGCCTATCGTAGGAATGCCGCTGGGCAAGACCAACATCCAGAAAGATTACTATTCCATGATTGTGAAAGTGCAGAGAGGTGAAGACGAATTCATTCAGCCCGGCGCGGATATGGTGCTTCGCCCCGGAGACGCGATATGGGTTGTCGGCGACCCGGATTATTTCGACAAAATGAGATAATGACAGTCGCAGCTCACGCTCCCCGCCTGTCGCAATACTGTATCGGATACACTGTTCTCAATATTGTCTCGGGTATATTACAAGGAGATTGTGGCGGGTGAAATGCCTGCCCAAGAAAACAGGAAGGCTCTCGAGATCCGAGCTGTAAGAAATTGACCCTTTGCGTGCGGCAACCACTATCAGCAGGTCATCCTCCTCCACTTCTGATGACAACAGAATAAAATCATCCCATGTATCCATCGTGCGATAGTCATGTCTGACCTCGAATCCCCCTTCGTTGATGACATTGCGGATAAATTCAGCTGTGGCAGGATAAGCGATAAAGACAAGACGTGCGGCGACCTGCGCTCCGAGATTTGCCACCCGCATCACCCATAGTTTGAAACCTGTCTCAAACTCTGCTTTTTCGGGCACGGCAACGATAATACGGCTGACGGTGTCTACAGGAATGAAACAACGCGACATGAGTATCATCTTGTTTGTCGCCTTCAGCAACTGTTCTATCATGGCGCCGTAAAATGTATCCACTACATTTGACTTGCGGTGAAGACCGATAACAAGCTCCGTAGCCCTTTCCTCATGCCCTACATTCGTAAGTCCGGAAACGACATTGAGATCAAACCGTTCGATAGTCTTTATCTCCACATCCATTCCGTCGGCAACTGACACGGCGCTCTGCAGAGCGTTGCGACCCATCTGGGCGATGCGCGAATCGTCATTGCTGCGCACGAAAAGAGCCGTGATATGGTTTTTGTTTTCCGGTGCACGCATAAAAAGAGCCAGACGCATGATTCCTTCCGAGGTCACAGGATTGGCAACGGCGACAACCTGCCGGGCATATTCCCCGGGCACAAGCTCGTCATGGCTAAGTTCCTCGGCAGTGATACGCATCCTTATCTGCTTTCCCGCCCGCTCTGTGATTACTGTGGAGACAATGCAGCAGATAAGAATCATGACTACCGCTCCGTTCATGATATCTTCTGTAAGCAGACCATACTGAAAACCGATCATGGTGGCGGCAATGGTTGCCGCTGCCTTTCCCGATGTCAGACCGAACATCAGTCTGCGGTCGGCACCGTCGAGTCCGAAGAATCGTGACGCAATGAATGCTGCGAGCCATTTGGTAGACAACGCTACACCCGTCATGTTCAATGCTATCCAGGCAACGCCCCACCCCTTGAATATCACTCCTACGTTGATTAGCATTCCTACGCCTATGAGAAAATAGGGTATGAAGATGGCATTCCCTACAAATTTTATATTCTTCATAAGACCCGAACGTCCGGGAATCATCGGATTGAGTACAAGTCCCGCATAGAATGCCCCTAATATTGCTTCCAGTCCGATTATCTTGGCAAGAAGCGATGCGACAAACACAAGAGCGAGAATAAAGATATATTGAGTGATCGGATCATTGTTATGACCGAAAACGCGACGCGTCAGCCACGGGAAAGAATATCCGACCACAAACATATATATCACCATCAGGATTCCGAGTTTCCAGAGTTCCGCCATATCGAAACCGCCGTTTATCTTCACCGACACTACCTGGGCAAGCGTAAGAAGTGAAAGAAGGACAGCAACAATAGTGCCGAACACGGCAATCACCGCCGCCGGAACATTTGACAGCCCGAACTTGCTGACAACCGGATATGAAATAAGCGTATGGGACGCATACATCGAGGCTATAAGCACAGCCGTGGTCCAGCCCACGCCGAATGCATAGTGCGAGCCGAATATGCCTGCCGCCATTGGCAACGAAAACGACAGCAGACCGAATATGAGTCCTTTTTTAGATGATTTACGCAAATGGAACATGTCAATCTCCACAGCTGCAAGAAACATGATGTAGAGAATGCCGACCTCTCCGAATATCTTGAAACTCGTGTCGCGTTCAAGCAGATTCAATCCGTAAGGGCCGATCACGATACCGGCGATTATCATCCCCACAATCGAAGGTATCTTCAGCGGACGGAAAACCAACGGGCCCAGCAGTATCACCAAAAGCACTACCAGAAAAATTGCCACAGGCTGCTGTAACGGAAACGTTATCAAGTTATACTGTTTTTATAGGTTTGACAAAACTGTCTGTGAGGAGCGAATCATCGGCTCCGCAACTTATGCGTAAAATTCTGTTATTCTCCGAATATCTTCGAAGCGTTGGCATCAGTGATCCTTTCCACCTCGTCTGCCGGCATACCGAGCGTTGCCGCCACACAATCGCGGATCAGGGGTATGTACGCGCTTTCATTGCGTGTGCCCCGGTGCGGCACCGGAGCAAGATATGGCGCATCGGTCTCAAGCACCATCCTGTCTAAGCCTATTTCAGGCAATGCCTCACGCAACGCGGCGGCATTCTTGAATGTGACAACTCCGTTTATCCCGAAATAAGGATTGCAGATCTCGCGAATGCGCCTCACATCCTCCGTTCCCGAAGTGAAGCTATGGAAAACAAGTGTCGGCAATCTGTCTTCAAACCGACGCAGCACTTCAAGCGTTTCTTCCACTCCTTCACGACAATGTATAACCACTGGAAGCGAATACCGGCACGCCCATTCAAGCTGCCGTGCAAACGCCTCTTTCTGCGCTTCGATCCGGGAAGAATCCCAATGCTTGTCAATGCCTATCTCCCCTATGGCGGCAAAACCGCCTTCCTCAAGAAGGGACTCCATGCCGTCAAGGACCTCGCTCCAGTCATCTCCGACCTCCGTCGGATGCAATCCGAGCGAGACTTTAGTGCAGTCAGGAAACTTACGGTGAAGCGCCATCATGGCTTCGTGGGATTCCGGACTCACTCCCGGGAAAAGCATCCTGCTGACTCCGGCGGCAAGAGCACGCTCCACGACAGCGCACTCTTCGCCGGCAAATGCATCCATATACAGGTGTGTATGCGTGTCTGTCATCTCTTGCGTCCGGTAAGTTTGTCAAGAAGTTTACGGTAAGGCTCTTTTGCCTCGTCATCGATGTTTACCTTTTTAAGAGCGGCGAGCGCTTTCGACCCGTAACGCGCGACCTCTTTCTTGCACAACTCGGAGATTCCCATCTTTTCATACAGACGCGTAACAACCTTAACTTTCGTATCTCCGGAGGGAAGACGAAGCGCATCGCGCAAAGCGGTGCCATCGGCAGATGTGTCGGAAAGACCGCTTAGCATCAGAAACGATTTCTTATTGTTATTGATATCGCCCCCTATCGGCTTGCCGAATGTGTTGGAATCTCCGAACACATCCAGCCAGTCGTCTTGAATCTGGAAAGCGACACCGAGCATCATGCCATATTCATACATCCGTGCCGCGTCTTCATCGGACGCTCCCCCGATTATAGCGCCGATCATGGCGGACGCACCCAGCAACGCGCCTGTCTTGTCCATGATCATGCGTATGTAATCATCGATGGTCACATCTTCACGATTCTCGAAATCCATGTCAAGACACTGACCCTCGTACACACGTATTGCCATTGCATTGAACGCGTCAAGCACCTTGCGGAGATGTTCATCGGCAACACCGGATATGAGCTGTGTCGCAAGAGTGAGCATAGTGTCGCCGGAAAGAATCGCGGTGTTGACATCCCATTTGGCATGAACAGACGGACGGCCGCGACGAGTGTCGGAATTATCCATCACGTCATCATGCAGGAGTGTAAAATTATGATACATCTCAATACCCATCGCCGGACGCATAGCTGCCGTCGCATCACCGCCGAACGCATCGGCAGTCATCAACACGAGTGCCGGGCGAAGTCTCTTGCCTCCAGCCGACAGTGCATAGGATATGGGGTCATATAGAGAGGAAAGAACTCCCTGCGGAAATTCAAGTTCACGCAAAGACTTCTCGATCAAAGCAGAATACTCTGAAAATGATTTCATGTTATGTTATAATATTTACTCGTAGTNGTTATCTACAAAAATTATTCGTAATTGATAAAATTATCATATATGGCTTTCGGCATGTCTCTGCCGCTGTCTGCCTCAAGCACAGTACGGAAACCGATGATAAATCTTTTATAAGTATTGCTGTCGTTGCCACATGCCTGTTTGAAAGCCTTGAGTTCCCTCTTCACATCATCTACTGAAAGATTGTTCTCGCGCACTGACTGCATATACTCGAGACCCAGCTGCAGACCCAGACCCTGCGGATCCTCTACACCAGCCATTACATACATCCGCATCTTGTCCGCGAGAGGAAGAGAGGAAACGAAATTGTCATATTCATCGCCGAAACTGTCGAGATCATTCCCCGAATACTTCTCATAGGCATAACTTGTAGCGACACCCAGACTCTCTATGCCGGCACCCTTGACTTGTCCGAGAGCCGCACGGCATATGAAACGCGCCACAGAATCAGGCGTTGTGTTTTTCATGACATATGCCACACGTGCCGTATCTGGCAGCGCATTGAAATCCGCCGGGAATGATTCGCCGGCATCGCTTTTGCCACCCTTACAGGCAGCCAACACTGCGGCAACACCCGCGATGGCAATAAATAAAGACCTTCTCATAAACATAAATTTAGCGCAAAAGTAATAAAAAATCGGCAAAAAATTATGTCAATTCAGAGAAAAGCATTAACTTCGCGCTGTGATTTGAAATCATATCCGTTAAAGCAACAGATTTCGCTTTCAGGAGCGCTACTGACTGAAACGGCAATATCAACTTTGGAGTGATGCTCGAGTGGCTGAAGAGGCACGCCTGGAAAGCGTGTATACGCCAAAAGCGTATCGCGAGTTCGAATCTCGCTCACTCCGCAAAAGAGAGGAGCCAATCCTCTCTTTTTTATACTCTGTTTTTACTTCGGAGTAATACTCCGAATATTTTATATTAAAACTATGAATAATTTAAGGTTGTACTTAAGATATTTCAAACCGACACTTAAATATTAACACCTATTCAGTATCAATCTTCAAATCAAGTATTTAGCCAATCATGAATACTTTTATTCCGCGTCTCATATCGCCCAAAGTTGAGAAAGCTCACAAATATTATCCTGTAATAGTTATTACAGGCCCTCGGCAATCAGGTAAAAGCACCCTCTGCCGTAATCATGAAACCATACACTTTTGGGTATGGTACGCATGGAGTTATAGTTCTAATTTTGCAGCAGATTAAACCAAGATATTATGAACAATCTAATGAAGACACTTTTGATGTTGTCAATTCTATGGATAACATCGTGTTCGAGCCCGAAACCCATTACATTCTCTAATGAAAAATGGTCATTCTCCGAAGTCGTAGGTGATATTATAAACTCCGATTCTACTCTAAGGTTCAGCTTTGGGGCCCATGCCCTTAATCCCGCAATGACTCTCATCAGTTGTGCCGATTCTTTATCAATTCACAAGGATGCAAGAAAATATATTACCCGTATTCTGAAAGTCTGCGGTCTTGAAAATAGCACTGTATATTTCTATGCCCCACTGGAAAATACAATGTGGGTGGAGTTGCCAAAAAATTATCGTGATGTCAAGCCTGCTGCTGTTTCCTTTAATCTTAATGATTCCATTCCGGGAACCTCATGGGTATGGGATGATGATATACACGAAGGCGATAGAAAACCTTATGAAATCTATTCCAATACTTATAAAGATAAAAGGAATGATACTCTAATCGTTGTGGATAAATTGCATTATGGCTCAATACCTATGGCTTGCCTGCATATTTTCCAATCCACGACTCCTAAAACAACTTCAATGGGTTTTCAACCGTGGCATTGGACGAGCAAAGGCAATCTCCTTGACCATACTTATGATGATATTCTCGCTAACTGGATTGACAGTAGAAGGGATATTGTCTTTGACAATTACAGAGCTGGATTGCAAATTGAATATCGCAGGAAAACAAATGATATACGGGCTGAATTGGAAGAAATACTCAAATTGGATCAGGAACCCCGCAACAGAATTGTTACTGCTTGGCAGGAACATCCTCAGGACACCATTTTGCATCAGCAGATAGGCCGTGAAATATGGCATAATGACAGCATAAATCTTATACGGGTATGCGACATATTGGAGAACTACAATTTGGATTTTGGAGAGGAGAATGAAGTCCTTTGGGCTGTAATACAGCATAGTTCTCTTGAACTGCAACAAAAATATCTGCCTAAATTTATAGCAGCGGCACATAAAGGGAAAATCCGTGGCGAACTTATAGCAGTAATGGAGGATAGGATTGCCTGTTGGTCCGGCAAGTTGCAATTATATGGATCTCAAGGAAATATTGATAAAAATGGAGTATTTGTACCAGCTCCCATATTTGAACCTGAAAATGTTAATACGCGTAGAGCCTCAATGGGAATGTGTACATTACAAGAATACATCGATCTAATGAGTCGTCATTAAATACGCATCTATGACAAGCGAAGAAAAACGCCTTATATCAGACTGCCGAATAGCAGTCGTAGGAGCGACTGAGTTTATTGTCATTGCGGCAAACCATAGTGCGGGAAAAGTGTTAATATTTTGTGGAATGGAGTTTTATCATTAGCTTTGCATTCACAAAGGGTAGTTTCCTCTTTAACGAAATACTTCGAGTGCGAAAGCAACGATTTTAGAAACCGACAGTAGTCGATTGGAAAGAGCGGTACACACCGCTCTTTTTTCATATATATGCAATTTGAAAAAAGAGCCGCCCAGGAGAGCGACCCTTAAATAACCCGGTACTCGTCAATACGCTATTGCGGACGGCTGTACCGATAACGGCAGTGTTAGTGCCGATAAGCTGCGTGAGGCGTTGGGGCTTGTTAAAGTAAACTTTCTTCTTTGCCAGCTGTAATTTTTTGCGTAAATTCGCATCAAATAAGAAAACTTCAAAATCAAAAGGCAATGCTTAAACATTGGTATGTCTACATAATAATTGCAGTTGTAGCGGAGCTTCTGCTGTTGGTTTGCGACAAATACAAAATCATAAAGTCGAAGCCTCTACGATATTTTATCGTAATATTCGTTTCCGCTTTTATCTGCTTTGGTGCTTTCGACCTAATTGTCGGGGAATAGCGCATCGAACTCCAAATCAACTTCATCAAATTCGACATCTTCAATGTCGATAGTTTCCTTTCGGCATTTCTCAATCATGGCATAGATTTTATCGGCTATGTTGGGAATAGGCTCGATGCCGAGGACACGAGGATCATCGATAGCCATGAAAGGCTGAACGAGATCTTGCTGTCCTTACGCTTTTCAGCCATCTTATAAGTGGCGATAAGCATTTCGTTGGTGCGCCAACGGTGGAAGTCGCGAGAAGATGCGGTACGCGAATACGTCACCGGAGCTGCCAGAATGCGACTGCAGATGCGGCTGCCACATTCAGGGAATCAACACCCCGTGCCATCGGAATACGAACCACATAATCCGCACCCTCTATCACTTCACGGGAAAGACCGTCTCCTTCGGTGCCCATCACAACCGCCAACCTCGGCTCTGCCGCCAAATCAGGATTATCCAAGGATATCGATTTGTCTGTCAAAGCCATGGCGGCTGTCCGGAAACCAAATTCATGTAAACTCCAGAGAGGAGCATCCAGCCACGTCCAGGGCAGAAGAAATACCGAACCCATGGAGACACGGACTGCCCTCCTGTTCAAGGGATCGCAGGAACTACGCGTCAGCAGAGCGCCGTCTATGCCAAGTGCAGCCGCCGAGCGGAAAATAGCTCCTATATTGGTGGTATCCACAACTCCGTCAATTACCACGATCCTTCTTGCTCCACGACATATCTCACCGACGCTTCTCAGAACCGGACGACGCATGGCGCAAAGAACGCCACGCGTCAGTTTATAGCCGGTAAGCCGGGCAAGCAGCTCGCGGTCTCCGGTGTATACAGGTATGTCTCCGCAACGTCCGATAATGTCTGACGCATCACCAATTATATGCCTGGGTTCGCACAACAGAGATAACGGCTCATAGCCGGCATCCAGTGCCACTCTGATTACCTTAGGACTCTCTGCTATAAACAAACCCTTGTCGGGTTCGATACTATTGCGCAACTGCGCTTCGGTAAGAGAGCTGAAAACCTCGACACCCGGATGATCCAGCGTTGATATTTCAATTACAGGCATACTCAGAATCCTTTCCAGTTGTCTTTCCAATAGCGGCGGTTGAGTTCATCCCACCTGAGAACCGTCGCTCCAAAAAAATCACGTGTATATGATGTCAGTAATTCCGCCGCCTCTGCATCTTTTCCTTGAGCAAGAAGCTCTTTATAAAGATTCTCGACCATCGGCATCTCGCGTCTGCCTTTCATCAGGAAATAATCACGCGCAGGTTCCATACTTTTTCGCGCCACACCCCATCTCACTGTCGCCATCCGGTTGGGTTCGCGGAAATGCTGCAATGCGGCATCCTGACGCGGACGGTGCTGCCCGCATATCTTCAACATCTCCGGCAGGTCTGTTCCGCCTGCGAAAACCGGGAAACGGGGAGACTGTCCGGGGTTGTCAAGACAAATCCATGCCACACCACCCACGCCATCCGGCAGCCAGTCGCGACACTGGATGATTGTGGAATACGCACACCAGGAGACACTCACCGTGCGGATATTGTGCATCGTGCTGTCGCCCGTCGCCTCGTAAACGGCAATTTCGTGAGGACGCATCCACGG
>NZ_CAJMXD010000009.1:0-21917 GCF_905219685.1 Barnesiella sp. CU968 | reverse complement strand
CTCTCTGAGTTCTCAGATGTCTCGCAGAGTTCTTGGTTGTCTCTCCGAGTTCTCAGTTGTTCGCCGAGTTTTCAGTTGTCTTGTCGAGTTCTCAGTTGTTCGCCAAGATCTCAGGTGCTTTTCACCGGTTTGGCTTTTTGAGTCAGCATAAGGAGGCATTTGATGGGGATCATCGGTTTCGGGAACCGGTGCTGATGAGGGTGAGGCTTTCCGAGGGGTGTGAGGCTATCCAGCGTGCGAGGTTGTTGAGAAACAGGCATTTGTTGCGGCGGAGCTCTTCCTTATGCATCGACTGTCGCGGCATGCCGATATGCCGGCATCTGCCTTCGGCGCAGAGCGTGAATTCCTTCCCTGAAGGTTTGTATCTCGGCGGTATCCCGTCGGGAATGAGTCTGATGACTGATCCTCCCTCTTCAATGACACGGTGCATCAGCTCCTGCTCCGGCTTGCTGATAAACGGAGACACGAGGACTCCTTGTCCGCGTATTGTCTCTTCCCATGCCCGTTCGTAGGATGCCCGTTGTTCCGGTGTATAGCGGCTGCTGACAACCGCCGCCGCAATCTGCGGGTGTTTCAGCAGATGAAAATTACCGAATACATCGAGTTCAATGTCAAGTATGCGTACTCTCTGTGCCTTGTTGAACAGATTCGGATGTCTGATAGCCAGAAGTCTTCGGCGCGGATTGTCTGATATGTAATTGTTCATGCAGATTGCCATCTCCTCGCTGAATGCTATCCTGTCGTTGAATTTGGGTGCGAAAAGAGAGGTTGATCTGACGTTTGGAATTTCCGGGAATGTCTCACGCCATATTTTGGTGCATCTTGATTTGAAAAGACCCACATAATAACCGAAATCTTTGGGAAGATCGTATTTTACGCGCCAGAGTATATGCACATGGTCTGGCATAATGACATGATTCTCGATTTCGAAGTCCGGGTAAGTGTTGAGGTCGGTGATCATCCTGTTGATAATTTCTCCTGCTGGGGAGAGCAAGGTACGCGCCGGGTTTTGCGGATCAGTCGGATCTCCCGCAAGCCTTGAGTATGCAGGAGCAGCAGGGTCTTTGGTCAGATTGATCATATACTTTCCGGGTCGGCGATAGTCGTGGAAGGTAGCCCTCCGGCAGTTATGCGGCCGATGTTCTTTGTAGTATGCCGGCCTCTGCTTTTTATCGGGCTGATTATTCTTATCTGGCAGCTGATTTGCAGCCTGTTCCTGTGAAAAAATCATGGGCATGAGTTTAAGTAAATCAGGTTCTCGGGTTCCACGCCTTCGGCTTTGGGATTCTTTCGCCTTCGGCTCTTTCGTTTGGGGATCATGATTGTCATGAGGGCTATGCCCGAATCTCCGGAGTCGGAGCCAATCCCGGATTTTGATTTTTATCGGGATTCTGTCGTCGGAATCAATCTTGCTGCCGGAATCAGCCTCCTGGATTGGCTGGTGATAACGGAAGCTGGCAGATATTCATTTAAAAGGAGGAGCGAAATCCCGGTGGCAAATATAATGAAAAATCCAAAATTTTTGAGTAAATTTGCATTGTAAATAATTTTGAATTTAGAAGTTATGAATAAAAGCGTCAGCTTGATCTTATTGTTTTTTTTGTGTTTGTTCAGGTGTGAGTGGATTTCCGCGTCAGAGGAGGTCTCTTCTGTGGTTGCCGGAGAATACGGGGAGTTTGTGGTTACTGATTTCGGGGCTGTCGGCAATGGTGTGACTGATGATGCAAGGGCGATTCAGCAGGCAATAGATGCATGCAGTGCTGCCGGCGGCGGCATCGTGGTGTTCCCCGCAGGGAAGACTTTCCTTGCCGGTCCTCTGCACATGCGGTCGAATGTCAATCTGCATCTGCGTCCCAATTCCGTGTTGCTCGCCAATCCTAACGAGAGCATTTACAACGAAAGTGCGTTCGGTGCAAACGAAGGGGAGGGTATGATGTGGTTGTCCGGCAAGGACATAAGGAATTTTACAATCTCCGGAACTGGCAGGATAGATGGCAATGCCGTGGCATTCATGGGCGCAGAACTTGATGATTCCTACGAACTTAAACCTGTCACCACTTTCGATCCCCGTCCGCATGTGCTTACACTGATAAATGCTCGTAATGTCAGGATTTCTGACGTCACTATAGCCAACTCCGCATACTGGACCGTGCATCTTGTCGGCTGTTATGATGTGGCTATTTCCAATATCTCACTGCTTAATAACCTGAAAGTACGCAATGGCGACGGCATAGATATCGACCATTCCCGCAAGGTGCGGATCTCAAACTGTTTCATAGAGAGCGGTGATGACTGCATATGTCTTAAGAACCGCAGGGAGTTCGAAGAGTATGGTCCGTGTGAGGATGTTGTTGTGACCAATTGCATCATGACCTCGCGCTCATGCGCGGTCAAGATCGGTTCGGAGAATATGGACCGCATAGCGCGAGTGCTTTTCGACAACTGCATTGTCACGGAGTCGAATCGCGGAATCGGCATTCAGAACCGCGACGAGGGTACTGTGGAGGATGTGACATTCTCCAACATGATTGTTGACTGCAAGCTGTTTTCCGATGTATGGTGGGGAAAGTCCGAACCCATTTACGTGACGTCATATCCGCGTGCCCGCGGCAACCATAAGGATGCAGGCTGGCGTTTCCCGAAAGGCGCCACCAAAGGCGCCTGCGGCGAGGTGCGGAACATACGCTTCATAAACATAGCGTCCACTTCCGAGAACGGTATCTTCATCGGTTGTGACACACCCGGCAAAGTCTCGGATATTCTGTTGTCGAATGTGGATCTTACGCTGAAGAAGCAGACCGCTTTCAAGGGTGGTGTATATGACCGCCGTCCCTGTGAAGGGGAGGGTTTCGTAAAGAGTGATGTCTTCGGCATATTCGCCGAGAACGCTTCCGGGGTGACTGTGCGCGATTTTCAAGTCTCTGCCAATGATTTTCCCGGATATGCCGCACCTACAAATTTTGTGAACTGTACCGACATCCGGGTATCACCCGCCGATCATGTGTGGTAAAGCCATAGAAAATATTTTTATACTCTTTCGTTGACCTTGAAAAATGAAATCGAACAAATTGATTGTAACCGCTTTGATAGCGGGAGGAATGCTTTCAGGCGCGCCGCTTATCGCGCAGCCGAAGGCTGTTGATGTCCAGTCTGCATGGAAGGCATATGCCTTGCCCAAGGCTACAAACTATTCTGTGTTTTTCAATCCTTCGGGACAGGGAGTCAGCCTTCCCATTCTCTGGGGATTCGACACCGCTTGGAACAGCCGTGACAATATGCTTCGGGGCGTGCGTTTCGCGACGTCCGGCACAATCTCCTGTGCGCGCGTCTCTTTCCAGCCGTGGGCGGAGATAACCGAGAAGGGAGTGCTTCCTCAGTCGCTGCAGAAGAATCTTGACGCACGTATGCAGACCGTGGGTCTTATTGGCAAGAAGGTGGATATCGTTCTCAATCTTGACGGAGGGGATCCGACGATAAAGGAGATCTATGGTGGCTGGAAATATGAGAATCCCGAAGATCCGTGGTGGTCGCCGAAAGAATACATCGGCAATGTGGTGGAGCAGGGACCGAAATGGGCGGATCTGATTGATGCCACAGCAGCTGCCGTAGAGGCCAAGGGCTATAAGGTGATTACCGCCTCTCCGCTGAATGAGCCGGATCTCGAACTCAACGGCACGCCGATAGACCTTTTCTATGAAATATCAAAAAATCTAAAGGATTTCACTCGTTATCCCCGTTTTGAGAATATCCGCATAAGCGGCGGAAACACCCTCAACAACGATGAGGCGATGAAATGGTATGAGCACAACAAGGAATTTCTTGATGAAGGGAATACCCATCAGCTCGCGGGAAGCTTCGACACATACGCTGAGTTTTTCACCAAAGTCCGTGAAGACGGACGGCATGCCACCGCCGATGAACTTCACAATGTGATGGAGGCTATGGTAGGTGTGGAATACGGTATGCAGACCGGAATCTGGTGGGGCACCGCAGAGCAGGCGCGCGGCGAGTTCATGAAAGCGAGTTTCGGCGAGAGACTCGGGTATGCCGAAAACCGCGACGCATGGTCGGCGGCTTCCGTTTATCGCGCTCCCGATGGAAAACTGCAGGGTTTCCTCGGATGCTCGGAACGTCAGGCAAAACCTTCGTCATATAAGTTTGTTTCATTGGGCGGCGATGTGTTTATTGACGGTTACGGTCCGCTGAGGGAATATACCGTTGACCTCCCGGGTGATCCCACCGGTGCCTATCAGTCAGCGCTTCAGCGCAATGCGGAGACAGTCGTGGCTATCGAGACCGGTGACGACGTGCGCCCCGTGATCAATGGCGAGTATGCCATTGTGAACAAAGGAAGCCGTCTTGCCTTGGGCGCGAGAGGCGGAAACACCGCAAATATGACACCGCTTGAACAGCAGTCGTATGCCGGAGCCACGCATCAGCTCTGGAACGTGACTCCGCTGCCTTATGACAAGGGGGGCGACTTCAGCTATTTCTGGATAGCAAATTCTACTGACGGACAGAGAATCGACGATCTGAACTACAGCCTTGATGCAGACGGAATGATGATCTGTTACGCCCCGGGTGATGGAGCCAACCAGCAATGGGCTTTTGAATATGATGGTGACGGCTGGTTCCATATCCGGAACAAACACAGTGCCTTGTATCTTGAATGCATTGGCGGAGAGGGGGGAACCCTGATACAGAAAGAACGCGCGGACAATGCATCGCAGATGTGGAGACTTCTGCCCGCAGGTGCGACACTTGAATTTGACGCTCCCGTCGCTCCTGCCGGACTTAAGGTCACACCTCGTTCGGCATCGGCTCTTCTTGAGTGGGAACCGGTGGCAGACAGCGGAGATGTTACATATACGGTTTTGCGTGCCGGAAAAGGGAGTGATGTGTATAACACGATCGCGAGAGGTCTGACATTGACCTCTTTCCTTGACAATACCGTGACTGAAAAGGAATACAGCTATAAGGTGTTCGCAATGGATGCATCCGGCAACCGTTCGGCAACGTCAACACCGGTTTCCTGCGAAACTATTGGTGAGAAGGGACTTATCGCACATTTGCCGTTCACTGAAAACCTCACGGATATTTCAGGAAACGACTTCTCTGCAAAAACAAATTCCACACCTTCTTTCAGGGATAATTCCCTTTACATGCGCGGAGAATATTATCAGCTGCCTTATTCGTTGCTGTGTCATGAAGACTTTACAATAATGATGAGGGCGTTACGCACCTCGGCAGTAGACGGGCTCACCCTTTTTTCAACAGGTATCGGTGAAGAATCTTATATGGATCTGAGTCTTTCCAATGGGGGGCAACTCACTTTGACCGCATCAAACGGAAGGAATAAAGACATGATTTATACTACAGAAGCTCCCTACAGAACCAGTGTGCATGTGGCTATCGCTGTCGAAAAAGGGAAAGTTACCCTCTATGTAGATGGCAAAGCTGTCGGAACGGGTCTTGACGGATACGTACCTTCCGAACGATTGCTGTCTTATATAGGACGGGGTCAAAAAATGACTAACAATAATTTTGTAGGTTTATTAAGCGACTTTCGTGTTTATAACCATGCATTGTCAGCTTCCGAGATAGAAGTGATAGCTGCTGCAGTATCAGGAGTGGAGGACATAATGTCTGCTTCTCCAAGCATTGTTGCAGTTGAGTATTACACACCTCAAGGCACGCGCCTGACAGAACAAGCTGATTTCGGCATAACTATCATACGCACTCGTTACTCAGATGGCTCTGTCACAACCAGTAAGGCCGTCAAGTAATAAGGTGTTTAGAGATAATTTATGAAATATCTTTTTTTGTCATTAATATTGTTTCGTGTCGCTTCAGGACTTAATGCGGAACGTCCGTTAGACATGATTGATACACGTGTCGGAACAGACGCGGCGGTGACGATGACCGCCGGTCTGTTCGGCAAGGGGTCGGAAGAGCATGGTCAGACATTGCCTTCTGTCGGTGTGCCCCACGGAATGAATCTCTGGACCCCTCAGACCCGCGATACAGAACAGAAATGCATAGCACCCTATTATTTCTCGGATCCGAAACTTCAGGGTTTCCGCAACAGTCACTGGATTGTGGGCGGTTGCACGCAGGATTACGGCTCCATGACTCTTCATGCCATGTCCGGGAAACTGCGTACTTCACCCGCAGGGCGTGCCACACGCATGGATCATGTCACGGAGACTGCGCGCCCCGATTATTATTCGGTCTGTCTCCCCGACGAGTGTATTAAAGCGGAAATGACCGGACTCTCACGTTCGGGAATCTTCCGTTTTACCTATGGAAATGACGGAATAGGACATATCGTTGTAAATCCGAATTCCGACGAAGGTGAAGGAAGTATCGAGATTGACCTGGAGAAACGCGAGATACGCGGGCATAATCCCGTTCACAGAATATATCAGGGATGGGGTGAGCCGGCAGGATTTTCCGGCTGGTTTGTGGTGCGTCTTCCGCAGGACCTGGAGATTGTAGATGCAGGGACATTCAGGAACGACACCATATATCCGGGTAATGACTCGGAAACCTCACGGACAGGCATAGGCGCATATGTCTCGTTCAGGGCATGCAAAGGCATTCCGGTTGTGGTGAAGGCTGGCAGCTCATTCACCTCATTGAAGGCTGCCGCTGCCAATCTGGATGCGGAAATTGCGCAACTGGATTTCGACCAGGTGCGAGAACGGTCTGCGGCATTGTGGAACGAAAGGTTCGGACGAATCAAAGTCGAGGGCGGGGCTCGGGATAACCGTGCCAAATTCTACGGGTCTCTCTACAGGTGCTCTCTTTTGCCCCGCGTAATCAATGATGTTGACGGCTCTTATCCCCGTTTTGCCGGTGGTAAGGAGATAATGAAGGTGGACTTTGGAAATTATTATGACGATTTTAGCATGTGGGACACTTACAGGGCTTTGCACCCGTTGCTTACACTCATAGAACCGCGTCTGAGCGGAGAAATGATGAGGAGTCTCGTCTCCAAAGGGGAGCAGGGAGGTTGGATGCCTATATTCCCGTGCTGGGGAAGCTACACAGCCGCCATGATCGGCGACCACTGCGCAGTGGCTATTGCCGATGCGGCAGTCAAGGGTGTCACGAATTTTGACCTGCGTTCCGCCTATTCCCTGTTGCGCAGAAATGCTTTCGAGTCGCCTGCAACTAAAGAGGAATATGCCGACGGCATGGGACGTCGCGCGCTTGAAAGCTATATGCGTTACGGATACATACCGGTGGAGGATGGAGTCAAGGAGGCGTTTCATCAGCGCGAACAGACTTCAAGGACACTCGAATATGCCTTTGATGATTTCGCTCTGTCCCGCATAGCATCCTTGTTGGAGAAAAAAGATGACGAAAAGATACTGCTCCGCCGCTCCGGCAACTGGAAGAATGTGATTGACCCGGTGCTTGGTTATGCCAACGGTCGTCATGCCGACGGCAGGTTTGTCTCCGGAACCGATCCTTTCACATTCAATCCTGCCATTACTGAAGGTGCCCCATGCCATTACACATGGTATGTGCCTCACGATACCGAGGGATTGTTCTCTATGCTCGGAGGCAGGAAGAGGGCGGAGGCGAAGCTTGATTCCATGTTCAGCGAGCTGCGTTATTGGCACGGCAACGAGCCGTGTCATCAGGTTGCCTATCTCTTCAACGACCTCGGCTCGCCGGAGAAAACGCGCCGACACGTGCGCCATATAATTGATACGGAATATCTGAATGTTCCCGGCGGTTTGTCTGGAAACGACGATGCCGGACAGATGTCGGCGTGGCTGGTGTTCTCGGCGATGGGCTTTTATCCGGTGGCACCATCTACGCCTGACTATTATCTGTCGTCACCTCTGTTCGAGCGGATCACAATCACGCCGGAGGGCGGAAAACCCTTTGTAATAACCGCACCCGCCACTACTCTTGAGAAAGGGGGAGAAGGCCTCGTGAAAGGAGTGCGTCTCAACGGCAGAAAAATCCCGGCTGACCGCATATCCCACAAGGATATGGTGAAAGGGGGCGAACTTGAATTTTACCAATAAATAACACAATGAAAACCAAACGTCTTCTCTCTCTCGACATCATGCGGGGAATGACTATCGTCTGCATGATCATAGTAAACAATGGTGGAGGACCGCAAAGCTACAGACATCTCGGACATAGCGCATGGAACGGGATAACGGTATGCGATCTGGTGTTTCCCTTCTTTCTGTTTATTATGGGTGTGACAACATACATATCATTGGCGAAAACCGGTTTTGCCCCGTCATCTGTATCGCTGCGTAAGATTTTCAGACGCACTGTGCTGATAATGCTGATAGGCTGGGCGATACATTGGTTTGCGAATGTCTGCTACGGAAAGGGGTGGCTTGATTTCGGGCACCTGCGGCTCACCGGTGTGCTTACGCGCATAGCCTTGTGTTACGGAGTGGTGTCGCTGATGGCTCTTTCCATGAGCCGCAGGGCAATGGGGGTGACGGCAGCTGCTCTGCTGACTGTTTACGGTGCGATATTGCTTCTCTTCAACGGTTATGAGAATGACCTTAGCAATGTGAATGCCGTGGTTGACCGCTTCCTTCTGTCCGAAGGCTTTCTGTATACTAAACGCCCGGTAGACCCGGAAGGTATACTGGGAACCGTTCCCGCTATCGCCCATACGGTCATAGGCTTTTGCTGCGGTGCGTTGTTGATGAGAAAGGAGAGTCTTGAGGTGCGTCTGCTGAAACTCTTCGTTGTAGCGGCGTTGCTGCTTGTCGGAGGTTTCATTCTCAGCGGCATATTGCCGGAGAACAAACGCATATGGAGTCCGAGTTATGTGCTGATTACCTGCGGAATGGCGGCAGCTTTGCTTGCAACCATATCATATTTCACTGATGTGAAAGGTTATCGGAAGGGAATGGCTTTCTTCGAATCTTTCGGCGTCAATCCACTGTTTCTGTATGTATTGGGAGACATAGCGGGGATAATTCTTGGTGCGACTCATGCCAGACAGGTAATTTATGACTGGATTTTAGGTTGGAGCGTTGTTCCTGAACTCGCATCGGCGATATACGCAGTCTCGCTGATGCTTGTCTGCGGTCTTGTGGCACTCCCGCTCTACCGCCGGCGCATCTATATTAAAATTTGAAGCGTACCTGTAGGATTCGCAGATCAAGGCGTATCGAATGTGTTAACGCGTGCTTATAAGCTGTAAAGATGATTAAAATAAATCATACCGGTCGTGTTTGGGCGTTAAAGAGAGGATTAAAACATTATTTAGGTATGAAGAAACTATTGCTTACACTTATGGCGGCGCTTATGGCTGTAACGGCAGCGAACGCATCGATTTTCGACAAATACACCCTCAAACGCAGCGAGCTTCCCGAGGAGGCTCAGACCATGCTTACGAAATACTTTCCGAAAGCGAAGGTAAGTATGATCAAGGTCGACAAGCACCTGTTGAAAAAGACAGATTACGATGTGCGGCTGTCGAACGGAATCAAGATTGAATTCAGTAACAAGGGGAAATGGACCTCCGTAGACTGCGGAAAGAAAGAACTTCCCGAAGGGTTGGTTCCCGGAGCGATACGCAGATATATAGCGAAGAACTTCAGTGAACTGAAAGCCGTCAGCATCTGCAAACGCAGTGGTGGCTACGACATAGGTCTATCCGATGGAAATACCCATCGTTTCAACCTCCTCCACCAGTACAAAGGCACTGTCGCCGCCAAAGATTGACCGCCACAAACACAAAAACAGAGAGGCGGCGTTGCGCTCCATTGCGCAACGCCGCCTGTCTTGGTGCGGATTTATTATTTCGGAGCTGGCAAAAATAGAAGACGTTGAAAATCATTTGATTTTTCAACGTCTTATTTCAATGTTCTTCCCTCCCATGATTGGGCATTTAAGGTTCATGTCTTCTTGCTATTTTGCATATCAAATATCGTTTAATTGGGTAATGAAATACGTCCAAATTGGGTAATACATCGGATTAAAAATTACCGATATTGACAACTTTAATTGTGCTATTTTTCCACTTGATGTATTCCTGTTGGTCGTTGGTGATGACAAGAAGGTTCTCGCAGTGGAGTTCTTCGGCGGCTTCGACGAGGGCGTCGAGTTCGCGTTTGCGGGTTTTCTCGGAGGTCATGTCGTAGCAGACTTGGATCAGTTGCTCGACTTTTGTGCCTTTGCGGGTAACGAAGTCGATCTCTTTGTCGTTGCGTGTGCGGTAATAGAACAGTGTCTGTCCGGGAATATAGCCACGGCGCAGCAATTCGACAAACACTTGGTTCTCCAGCAGGCGACCGAGGTTCTCGCTGTGATTGAATGCGGTGCTTTGCACAAATCCATTGTCAACCACATACACCTTTTTAGGTGCTTTGGTCATCAATTTCAGTTTGTTGTTGAAACGCGGCAGGTAGAAGAAGAGATATGGTTCTGCAAGATAGTCACAGAATTTTTTTGTCGTTGCAACGCTTGACAACCCAAGCTCTCCGGCAAGGTCATTGGCAGATATGGGATTGCAGAAGTTGGAGAGCAGGTAAGTGGCAAGATTATATAGGTCGGTGGTGTTCCTCACCTTATGGCGTTTGGCAACATCTTTCAGCAGTATGGAATCAAACAGCGTGGAAAGATAACTCTTGGTGATGCTACGTGCCGGGATTGTTTCCGGGTAACCGCCGTTGCGCATATAGTCATCAGCAAGCGTTATAGCCTGAGCAGCTTGTTCTTCCAGTTGCGGACTGACATTTTTCCAGTTCATCGTTTCTTCAAGGCTGAACGGGAGCATCTCGATCTGGAGATAACGCCCTGTAAGGACGGTAGCCATTTCGCGACTCAGCATATTGGCATTACTGCCCGTGATTACGAGGTTCTTGCCTCGACGGTAGAGTTTGCTGACCCAAAGATCCCAACCGGGAAGATTCTGGACTTCATCAAGCAGCATGAAGTCATAGCCTGGATAGACATCTTCAAGTGCTGACATCGCCAAGTCTTCATCCCACTTTTCAAGCAACTGATTGTCGTCGAAATTGAGATAAGCGAAATTCTTGCCCTGCAACATAAGCAGAGCAAATACCGATTTGCCCACTCGGCGAGGCCCGGTTATAAGTTTGATAAGCGGATTTTGCAACAGTTCGTCGGCGTCATACCTTGTATGCCGTTGCTGATAAGGGCGCGACATCAGTTCATCTCGCTCTGCCCTCTGATTGAGTATCGTTGTTTTCATTGCAATCTGTTTTAGAAACTGTTTAAATTTATTACGAAAAAACATTATAAAGAATCTTTCGGGAATTTTGAGGTTCTTTTTGGCTGCTTCCGCCAAGTTGCGGCAGTCGAAACCTTTCGGTTTCTCCTTTCTCAACTCGCGGAATCACCTCAAAAATAACTCTCAATCTTCCTCGAAAATAAATTTAAACAGTTTCTTAGACTGCAAATATAGCTAATTTTATTCATTTGTATCTCTGTATTGAACAAAATAGACAATATTTTATTCAATAGACTTTCGCCAACTGACTGTTTTAATATAATATCCTGTTAACTTCGATAGAAGTTCGATGCTTTTGAATCATATCAGAGCATGGCGGCAATCTGTTTTTCCACAGCCGTGCGTATAAACGAGTTGATGGATACTCCAGCCTGTTTTGCGAGGTAAGCTACACGGGAGTGAATGTCGGGAGTAAGACGCACGTTCAAAGAGCCGGAATATTCTGTCGGATAGGGGTATTACAAAAAAAATCGCTGAAACCGTCTTGGTTTCAGCGATTTGCGGCATCTTGCCGATTTGTTCTGTGATCCGGTTGGGATTCGAACCCAAGACCCACAGCTTAGAAGGCTGTTGCTCTATCCAGCTGAGCTACCAGACCTGCCGTTACCGTTGCGGAGAAACTCTCGCTCTAGTTTGCAACCGCAAAGTTATATAAAATTTCGGAAACTGCAATCGGTAAATCATTAAAAATCTATTTTCATGGCTATAATTTGAATTATTTAAGAAAAATTTCCTTAATAATTTTACGGATTGCGGAAATAATCATAAATTTGCAAGAAGAACTGTTCTGTGGTAGCCTCTCTGTCTGTTTTCAATACGGGGCAGGTGAATAGAGACAGCCGACGACGATAAGAAAACTGAATAAAATAATCTAATAATTAATTTAAAACTGCTATGTGGTTATCAAACTCGTCTGTAGGACGTAAATTCGTAATGGCCCTGTCGGGTGCATTCCTCGTCCTATTCGTAACTTTCCATTGTTTGATGAACGCCGTAGCCATCTGCTGGCCCGCAGCATACAACTCGGTTTGCGAATTCTTAGGCGCAAACTGGTATGCACTGGCGGCTTCAGCTGTCTTGGCTCTCTTCATCATCGTCCACATCATCTACGCTGTGATGCTTACCGTGCAGAACCGCAAGGCACGCGGTAACGTGCGCTATGCCATCTCCAAGACTCCCAAAAGCGTGGAATGGTCGTCAAAGAACATGTTCGTGCTCGGTATCGTGATCCTCGCTTTCCTCGTGGTTCACCTTATCCAATTCTGGGCAAAGATGCAGCTCGTTGAGATCCTCGGTGATCACGGCACTGTGCCCCCTGCGGCAGGTACTCTTTTCATCCAGATGGCTTTCTCTGAGGTCTGGACTCCGATTGTCTACATCATCGGTTTCATCGCCCTCTGGTTCCACTTCAACCATGGTTTCTGGTCGATGTTCCAGTCTATCGGCTGGGATAACAATGTCTGGATTCCCCGCTTGAAGAAAGTGGCTTGCGTATGGGCTTCGCTTGTGGTGCTTTGCTTCATCGCCCAGGCTATCGTCTTCACCGTAAGAGCCAACGAAAACTATTACATCAAGAACGAGGCTCTCCGCGAACAATACAAGGATATGGTATGGCCTATGATGGAGAAGGATTTCGGTCCTGACATGGCGCAGCTCGGCATGCAGATCAAGATGTCTCCCTACAGCCAGGTTTCCATGGGTCTCCGTCAGATGGAGCAGCAGCAGGCTCAGCAGATCGAGCAGCTCAGCACTCCCGAGGGTAAAGACTATGTGAAAAACAATCCTCAGATGCAGACTCAGCTTGAAAACATGACCAAGCAGCACAAGTCGCTTGAGAATGTAGTCAAATTCTTCGATTATCTCGANCAGGCTGACAACAAACCCGAATTAGAAATTCCCGGCCAGCCCGGACAACCCCAGTAATTAGCGATATGGAAGCAACAGATAAAGTAAGAGTAATGAATCCGGCCGATTCCAAGATCCCGGAGGGTCCTGTCGCTGAAAAATGGACCAACTATAAAGCTCATCAGAAACTCGTAAACCCGGCAAACAAACGTAAACTTGACGTGATCGTTGTCGGCACAGGTCTTGCAGGTGCTTCTGCAGCCTCAACTCTCGCAGAGATGGGTTTCAACGTGCTTAATTTCTGTATTCAGGATTCACCCCGCCGTGCACACTCTATCGCGGCTCAGGGTGGTATCAATGCAGCCAAGA
Organism: Barnesiella sp. CU968; assembly: GCF_905219685.1. Lineage (NCBI taxonomy): Bacteria > Pseudomonadati > Bacteroidota > Bacteroidia > Bacteroidales > Barnesiellaceae > Barnesiella > Barnesiella sp. CU968. The sequence goes on along the minus strand of NZ_CAJMXD010000009.1, from coordinate 8,452 downwards.
ATTATCAGAACGACGGTGACTCCGTTTACCGCCTGTTCTATGACACTGTGAAGGGTGGTGACTACCGTGCACGCGAAGCCAATGTATACCGTCTCGCAGAGGTCTCTAACAATATCATCGACCAGTGTGTGGCACAGGGTGTTCCTTTCGCACGCGAATACGGCGGTCTCCTCGCCAACCGTTCATTCGGCGGTGCTCAGGTGAGCCGCACATTCTACGCCAAAGGTCAGACAGGTCAGCAGCTTCTTCTCGGTGCATATAGCTCACTTAACCGCCAGATCCAGCTCGGTAAGGTGAAGAGCTACAACCGCTATGAGATGCATGAACTCGTCCTTATCAAGGACAAGGACGGTGTTGAACGCGCACGCGGTATCATCGCCAAGAACCTCGTTACAGGTAAGTTCGAGCGCTTCGCAGCTCACGCCGTAGTTATCGCCACCGGCGGTTACGGTAATGCATACTTCCTTTCTACAAACGCGATGGGTTGCAACTGCTCCGCTGCTATGGCTTGCTATCGCAAGGGCGCTTACTTCGCAAACCCCGCGTTCGTTCAGATTCACCCAACATGTATCCCCGTGCACGGCGACAAGCAGTCAAAGCTTACACTTATGTCCGAGTCTCTCCGTAACGACGGTCGTATCTGGGTTCCCAAGAAGCTTGAAGATGCAGTAAAACTTCAGAAAGGTGAAATAAAAGGTAGCGACATTCCTGAGGAAGACCGCGACTATTATCTGGAGCGCCGTTATCCGGCGTTCGGTAACCTCGTTCCCCGTGACGTGGCTTCACGCGCGGCAAAAGAGCGTTGCGATGCTGGTTTCGGTGTGAACAACACCGGTCTCGCCGTGTTCCTTGATTTCTCTGAGGCTATCAACCGTCTCGGCATCGACGTGGTTCGTCAGCGTTATGGCAACCTCTTCGACATGTACGAAGAGATCACAGACGTTAACCCCGGTGAGTTCGCACGTGAGGAGAATGGTGTTAACTATTACAATCCGATGATGATCTTCCCCGCTATCCACTACACAATGGGTGGTATCTGGGTAGACTATGAGCTTCAGACTTCTGTGAAGGGTCTCTTCGCTATCGGTGAGTGTAACTTCTCTGACCATGGTGCTAACCGTCTCGGTGCTTCCGCGCTCATGCAGGGTCTTGCTGACGGTTACTTCGTGCTTCCCTACACAATTCAGAATTACCTCAGCGACCAGATCACCGTTCCCCACTTCAAGACTGATACTCCTGAATTCGACGAGGCTCAGAAGAAGTGTGAGGATGCCGAGGCGAAACTTCTCAACATCAAAGGCACACGCTCTGTAGATTCAATCCATAAGGAGCTTGGTCACATCATGTGGGAATACGTCGGCATGGCACGCGACAAAGAGGGTCTTCAGCTTGCGCTTGAGAAGCTCAAAGAGATCCGCAAGACTTTCAACTCAGATCTTTTCGTGCCCGGAACAACTGAGGGTATGAATATCGAGCTTGACAAGGCATTCCGTCTCAACGACTTCATCACAATGGGCGAACTTGTCGCTTACGACGCTTTGAACCGTAACGAAAGCTGCGGCGGTCACTTCCGCACAGAGTATCAGACACCCGAGGGTGAGGCTCTCCGCGATGACAAGGATTATTTCTACGTTTCCTGCTGGGAATACGAAGGCAGCGACGAGAAAGCACCCGAGCTTATCAAAGAGCCGCTTCACTACGAGGCAATCAAAGTTCAGACACGTAACTACAAGTCATAACAACCCTTAAAACAGAATTCAACAATGGAAGAAAATATAATGAAAGTCAACCTTAAGGTGTGGCGTCAGGCCGGACCTAAGGAGAAGGGCGCATTTGTGACTTACAGTGATGTTGAGACAACGCCCGACACCTCATTCCTCGAGACTCTCGATATTCTCAACGAGAGCCTTATCGAGAAAGGTGAAGAGCCTATCGTGTTCGATCACGACTGCCGCGAGGGTATCTGCGGTATGTGCTCGCTTTATGTCAACGGTCATCCTCACGGTCCCGCTACAGGCGCCACTACCTGCCAGCTTTACATGCGCCGTTTCGCCAATGGTGAGACAATCACTGTAGAGCCTTGGCGTTCTGCGGCATTCCCGGTGATAAAAGACCTTATGGTAGACCGTAACGCGTTCGACAAGATCCAGCAGGCAGGCGGCTATGTTAGCTTCAACTGTGGCGGTGCACAGGATGCCAACGCCCTCCCGATCTCCAAGGTTAATGCCGGCGAGGCTATGGATTCGGCAAGCTGTATCGGTTGCGGTGCCTGTGTGGCAGCATGTAAAAACGGCTCGGCTATGCTCTTCGTTTCCGCGAAGATCAACCAGCTCTCATATCTCCCGCAGGGTGAGGTGGAGAAAGACCGTCGCGTGCGTGCAATGGTAGCGAAGATGGACGAACTCGGTTTCGGTAACTGCACCAACACCGGTGCCTGCGCCGCCGAGTGCCCCAAGAACATCAAGCTTGCCAACATCGGCCGCATGAACCGTCAGTTCATCGTCGCCAAGTGCAAAGAATAAGACAGTAAGTAACAATATGAAAGTCGTCCGAATGAAAATTCGGACGACTCTTTTTTTATCTGAATCTATATTTTTTAAGATTTTTTATTAATTTTGGGATTAATACCTTATAAAACTCATCAACATTATGCACATCTTCACTTTCTTTAGAAAAAGTTTCTTTAAGAGATTGTTTATATTAGCTCCTGCTTGTTGTTTCTCTTATATCTGCGGATTAGGGGTAATAATCTCCGGTATTGTATATGATGAATCTGACAAGCCAGTAGAGTATGCTTCGGTGCGCTTAAGTTCAGAGGATTCAAAATACATTAAAGGTGGAGTTTCGACAGAAAAAGGTGTGTATTTCATTGACGGGCTTGAAAACGGGAAATATATAATTTCATTTTCTTGTGTGGGATATGAATCCCGGAGCATACCATTCGAAATATCGAATGACAATAACTTGAACCTTAATGTGAATCTGAAAACCACTCATACCTCTCTTGATGAGGTTGTCGTGACCGGAGACAGGTTTATCCGCACTGCGGATGGATTGAAGATATATCCCGACAAGCAACAGAAAAAACATTCCGGTTCCGGGTTTGACTTAATAAACAATCTTATGATTCCCGGTGTGTCGGTGGATGTTGCAAAGGGTTCTGTGCGTGCATTCGGTGGCAGCGTTGCCATCTATATAGATGGTATGAAATCCGATTACCGTGAGATGCAGCAATTGCGACCGGAAGATGTGGAATCTGTGCAGTATATGGAAGCTCCAACAGGTAAATATGCGGGAGACAACGCCAGTATCAATATAATTCTCAAAAAACGTACTTCCGGTGGTTACGTTTCAATAGATGCGCTTCAACGGCTGGGTTATCTTAACGGTGACTACAATCTCGCTGCAAGATATTATAACAAGAATACTCAGTATACTCTATATGGCGGTATTGATTATAACAAGATTAATGGTAATAGGTTAGATAAACAGGAAACAATACTGTTCCCATTGGAACCGATAGATCGCAACTACGCGACAGCGGGTTCCCGAATGAGCAACAACAATCAATATGCCCAGTTTAGGATAAGGAATAAAAATGATAGGCGAACTTTAAGGGCGACATTCAATTTCCTTAGAAATGCTACTCCTGAAGATTTCACATCCTATATGCTTACATATTCCGGAAATACGATCGGCAATAGGAGGGTGGATGTTTCTCAGAACACGGTTACAAGGAATTATCAATACAACCTCGGTTTGAGTGGAAATTTTAAACTGAGTCATAATCAGATGATTGATGCTTCGGCAAGCGCGACGGCTTCACGCAACCATTATGATTACTGTTATACAGAAAACAACGAAGCTGCAATATCAAATACTTTGGAAAATCTCTATAATTTTCAAGGGAATATCAATTATATTAAGAACTTTAACAACAGTAATTCCTTGACAATAAAATTATTTGAATTGTTCAATGTCTCTTCTGCTGACTATCGTGGCACAAACAGTTCCTGGCAGCATTTATGGACATCTGAAACTATACTTTTCGCTGAATATGCCCGGCAATTGTGGGGTATAGCATCATTGCGCCTTACCCCTGGAATGTCGGCTCAGGTATACAGGCAGCATGGGCATGACAGGGTCTCTAAATTCGGTCCGAGGGCTCAGATCGTGTTCACCTTGAAGCCGGCAAGAAACCAATTCATACAGCTTAACGGCTCCTATGGAAATTCCTATCCGGAACTTTCATATATGAACGGGGCAACCCAACAAGTTGACATGATTCAACAGAAAAAGGGTAACCCTGACCTTAAGCAAACCAAGCTGACTACTGCCATGGGGGTGTATGGAATCGGATTCAAACGCCTTAACCTTCAGGCAATGCTTCTGTATAATGGTGCGGATGATCTGCCTCTTCCTTCATACTTCATTGAGAAGGATATGCTTGTGCAGACATTTGACGGTAATGGGATATGGCGTCAACTGAACGGCAGCCTGTCCGCAACATGGACTCCTTCGAATATTTTCAATATGCAGGCAGGAGGCGGATACATGTATAACCGTTATTCCAGAGTGGCAGACCTTTCCGCGGCATGCTGGTACGCAACGTTATCGGCAAATATTTACCTCAAGGATTTTGCCATCTTCTTGCGTGGCTCCACACCTCAGAAAGCGCTTTCGCTTGAACTTGAAACTGTAAAGACGATCTGGCAATACTCCATATCGGCGACATGGTCCAAAGGTCCGTTCCGGGCAGAGGTTGGATTCAACAATCCTTTCCTTAAGCATCCCTATTATGATATGAATATCTTGTTACCTGTCTATAATAGTTCAAGCCGCCGGTATTCTAAAACAGACTCCCAGTCTGCATATCTGAAGCTGTCTTATTATTTCGATTTCGGCAAAAAGACTAAACATGACAAAGTCAACATTGACAAGACAATCAACAGTGGTATCCTGAAAGCAAATTGATTTCAATTTAATTTCTGGTAGACGCGGACGTAGTCAATCTCGTAGCGGAGAGGGAACTGGGAGTCGTCGATTTTGCCGCCGTTGTCGCCACCGAGGGCGAGGTTGAGGAGGATGTAGTCTCCAAATCCCTTAAGGTCGTTGCTGAAGGGGTTTACGTCATGTGAGTCTCCGCCGCCATGTTTTGCCTGCGAAAGGGGTATCTCATTAAGCAATTCTCCGTCTACGTACATGCGTATCATCTCCGGATCCCAGTCCATCATCCATACATGGAACTTCGATGCCCACATAGGGTCTTTTCCCAGGAAATGCGAGAAGGGTACGCGGACACTATCCCAGGCGTCTCGGTTGTTGTCGCTAAGCCAGCACGCATTGGCAAGTATTATAGGCTCTCCCTCTTTTGTGCGATAAAACTCCATCAGGTCGAGTTCTCCGTTTGCCGGCCAGCTGAATTTGTTGCCGAGTGTCCATATTGCCGGCCATGCACCCCCTGTGACCGGAATCCGTGCTCTTACCTCAAGTCTGCCATAGCGATAATTGAAACTCTCCGACGTTGTGAGGCAGGAAGATGTGTATTTTATCCTCTCGCGTTGTCTGCGCCAGTCTCGGCTACCGGGTTCGTGCATCGGATTGGGACGATCTTCGAGACGTGCAGTTATTACAAGACAGCCGTCTTTTACTTCCGCGTTTTCCGGCTGATACCACTGGTCTTCATGGTTGCGGACAAATCCGTTTTCATAGTTCCAGTGGGCGGCGGGGGTGCCGTCAACATCAAATTCATCACTCCAGATGAGTCTGTAATCATGGTCATCAGCCATTGCGGGGAAAATTACACCACATGCCATTATCGCTGTCATAAGTTTCTTCATACTGTTTATATTGTCAGGTTAATGTAAGAATCAGTAGGCACCTGTCTTGCGGCGGTTTTTGCTGTTAGGATCGAAGGGGTTTGCCGTGGGATCGAAAATTTCCTCTTCTTCCTCTTCATTCTCGTTAGTCTGCTCGCGGTTGCGTTTGTCCTGTGCCGGTTTGTTTTTCTTTATGGCGTTAGGCTTCATCTGATCGATTGCAACAGCGAACACATCCCACTGCTCCTCTTTGTCCCAGTTTTTCTTTATGTTTATCACCTTGGGGTAATAATATGACAGATCCGGCTGGAGCTGCAGGTCATAGTTGCCTGTGTCGTATTCCCCGTTGCCGTTGAAATCCTCGATAAGGCGGGCGTAATATTTCCCGGGTGAGAGATACTTGAAAGTCACGCTGTTGTTCGCCACAGGCTCCGTGCGCACAATAGCGTCGCTTCCTGAAAGCAGTTCTACAAACGATGGTATAGCGGGGTCGAGTCCTGAAAGGTGAAACGTCAGCGAACAGTAGTCTTCCTCCTTCTTTGTGCTGAATTCCTGAGAAATCGGTCTTGTCGGTTTTCCGTATATTCCTATTGCTGCCATAGTATCGGCAACGAGCCTGTATTTCGTTTCATACGCCCATGGGTATTCCACTTTGAAATGTCGGGGAGATACACTGTCGCGTTGCATAAACGTGAACGGACTCTTTACGGGTTTCCACAGCGTGTCGACCATNTCTTCGAGACGGAATGCCGAAGTGTCGAGCTTGGCGAGAGGTGTGGCGAATTCAAACTCAAGAGGTAGGTAAACCTCCTGCTGGGTAGTCTTGAATGACACATCAAGAGTTATGTTCCTGATGGAATCCTCCACGGAAATCTTCTTCTGTTTATCACTTTTCTTAGCCTTTTTAGGTTTCGGACGATTATAGTAGAACCGCAGCGAATCTGTGGTTTCGGACAGATTTCCTGTGGAATCGGTGCGCAGATATGTTGCGGCAATGCGCAGTGAGTCTGCATGCACCAGACGTTCGGGAAGCCAGTATATTATGGAGTCGTTCCGTGCACTCCGCTCTATCACAGCGTCTTCAATAGACTCCCCTGCGGGGTTGACCACTTTGAGTTCGGGGAGATTGTCGGCACGTGTATTGAATTTAAAGAATACCTTTGTTGTGTCGATACGCTCATATTTGGCGAGATACTGGGGGCGGATCTGCGAATTGAAAGTCCTGAGCAGGATGTCATTGGGGAGGAATCGCGTACGCATGCGGTTTGTTACGGTGTCAACTTCTCCAAGGGCATTGAAAATCGTATCTGTTGTTTCGACGGTTTCCGATCCGGGGGTGACGGTCACTTCATGGAAAGCCATGTCTTCTTCCGGGTTTTCATACTTATAGTCATTGTCTTTGTCATCAAGGGCAAAAACTCTGTATGTCCCCTCCTTGAGTCCTCTTATGGTAAATTGTCCTTTGTCATCAGTCTTTGCCACTCTCAGGAGAGGGGTCTTGATGAATGCGGAATCATTGAGATTCGAATGCACGCCCACAAGTATTCCCTGGCGCGGCTCAAGGTTTCTTGAATCCAGAACCATGCCCGAAATCCTCAGCGAGTCCAGAGTCTCCCCCGTAGAGAAAGTATAGGCGAACCCCTGTAGCTTGTTTGCCTCGTTATTGTCTTCAATGGCATCGGCGAAGTCGATGGTGTAGGTTGTGTTCGGCATAAGGGAGTCGAAAGTGACAGTCACTCTTTTGCCTACAGACGCCACTCTCGGCACCTGACGCGACGGGGGCGACACCACAACCTTTGTGAACGCGTCCTTTACATTCACCAGTTCGTTGAAAGTGAGCGTTACTTTTGTCTTGTCGACGTTAAGCGCTCCTTGCGGCGGGTTGGCTGTCACAAATAACGGAGGATCCTCATCGCGTGCTCCTCCTGAAGGATTTCCGATATTGGCGCATGCCGCCGCAAGCACTACGATTGCGGCAAGCGATAGCGTCCGGCAGATTATTCCGTATGTGTCGGGAGAGAGATAACGCTTAAACTTTATCATATTTTCGCCTGATTCGTGGTTTTCAACGCCTCTCGTGTTTATACGGGAGCCCGCGGCTTCCGTACGGCAGGCGTTTTTCTTAAAAGAGTTCAAAAATAAGCAAAATTATTGAGAAATGCGGGCGGAAAAAGTAAATTTATGCCGTGAATGCTCAAAACATCAAAAAAAAGCCGTATATTTGCAAGATGAAAAATAGACTTTCCACAGGAACTGTCGGTTTTGCGACATGTTTCCGTGGAATATCATCATAGAAACGAATTAATAAAAATAATAAAATAACAACAAAATCGAAATGCAGAACAAAGGGTTTATCAGCACCATTGCGATCCTTCTGGTATTGATTTGTGGTTTTTACATCTCTTTCAGCTTCGTCACTTCCCATTATGAGAAGAAAGCGAAAGAGTTCGCAGCCATGACCGCCAAGACCAGCGACGAGACCAATGATGTCTACAAACAAAGTCTGAAGCAATTCAACGACTCAATCGACAAAGAGAAAGTTTATCTGTGGTACACCTACAATCAGGTTCGCAAGATGGAGGTTGGTCTCGGTCTTGACCTGAAAGGTGGTATGAATGTGGTTCTTGAGATAT
>NZ_CAJMXD010000008.1:0-22261 GCF_905219685.1 Barnesiella sp. CU968 | reverse complement strand
TGCAACTACCGCGTGGTCGACTGGGCACGCGAAACCATCGACGTCAACATCAAGGACTACCGCTACCTCGTGGTCAGCCCCACAACCTACCGCATGGACAACACCGAAGATTTCACGCTCAACTTCTATTCCTCCCATCCGGTGGAAGTGGATGACATAACCATGACATACCAGCGGTTCTCGTATATTACAGAGACAGGAAATTCTGAAATGGGGACTGTTGTGTATTTCCCCACATCCAAAGAGGTGATAGACCGTTCTGTAACGCCGGATGGAATCAAGATGGTGGAATACAGCGAGAACATAACCACAGCACCCAATTCAAAACAGTATAGTTTCAGCCTTAAGCATAAGCTTGAGGTGTGGACACCGCTGGATAAAGATGGTATAATTGTACCCCAGACGGGATACCGAAACCTTTCCGATACGACAAATATTCAGAATTCCATACAAAAATATCTTAGAAGCGATTCACCGGAACCTGCTTATTCACCGTATACATTCAAGGTGACACTGCGCCATAAGGATAATCCGGAATTCAAGGCATCCTTTACAGTCGTTCAATATCCTGCAATGTATATTCAGGCTGACAAGAATCCGGGAGGGGAATATAGGACAAGTCCTTTAAGTTCTTCAAGTTTTGGATATGTTTTTGTAAATCCAGAATATACCCCTGCGGGACGGTTCATTCCGGCATATTGGACAAATAGTTCCGACTTAGGAGGTGTTCATGGTATAACAAGCAATGCAACTAATAAAAACCCTAATATGTATGTCATAAATCTAACGGCATTATCTGGTAATTATGAAAGTTATATAATAGGTGACCCACGTGCTCTAAATGTGAATAATAATCTTGTCGGAAATCCCGGACAACTTACTGCTGTAGCTTCCCCGACGATACAAGACTGGGCAGTAGAAGCTGAAGCTTTATACAACGAGTCTAATCAGAAACGTAGACTTCAATGGTATTATCCAACTCAGGAAGGGAGTTCAACAAGAAATATGATTGCTCCGAAAATTAGAGTTGCATCTTCATATGGTGTTTGTAATAATGGGACTTCGACTCAGAATCTCCGAAGAAGATGTGCAAGTTATCAGGAGCAAGGTTTTCCGGCTGGAAGATGGCGTGTTCCTACATACAGTGAAGTGGAATTTATTGTAAAGCTGTCTACAAAAGGAATTATACCATTATTATTTACGCGAGTTCGGGATAAGAATCTTCAATTTACAACCAAGCTAAAGGACACAGTGCATTGGGCGACCTGTCAAGGCCGCCCGATTTATTTGCATAGGTTTAATCTAATCCCAGAGGGCAAGCTGCCCGTTTGACTCGGGCACCTCAAAATCGAAGTTCACTCCCGGCTTTGTGGCGAAGAAACAATACGCACCCATTGCNGCAAGCAGGTTCATGAGGAAGTTGTGTACACTACGATGACGGGAGTGGACGAGTTGCGCCACATTCTTCAGCATATCGTTTATGGATTCGATGATACTCCTTTTACGAAGCATCATCTTGTCATAGAACGGCATGAGACGTTGTTTCATATTCGAGCGCAAGCCTGTCACAATATGTATTCCGTCATCCCAGAGATGTCCGAAAAGGGACTGCGATATATATCCCTTGTCGGCGTAAAGTTTGCCGAACACATTGTCAGTCAGCGTATCAATCACATCCTCGTTACGGTCGTCCACATTGGCGCGTGTCAGTACAAAGTTGATCAGTTCCCCTTTTTCGTTACATAGCAGATGCAGCTTGAAGCCTACATACCATCCCATCGTACTCTTACCCTTGGCCGCGATATCCNTGAAAACTTTCATGTTGAACTGGCGCTTGTTGTGAATGACNGGAATGCAGGTNCTGTCCACAAAACTTATTCCCGTGCACTCTCCGAAACATGCGAGCCGCAGGAACATGGTCAAAGCCACAAATGACCGGGGCATGACCTCAACGAAGCGGTTGTAGGAGAATGTCTGTGGAAACAAATGCTTCCAGTGAATACGCACACATCCCAGATAATAGTGCTTGAAGTTTCGGTACGAATTGAAGTGGAAGCAGATCAGGATTGTGATGACCTCGGCATCCGACATCATGCGCTTTCTGCGCCTTTTCGGGGCATCAGCGGAGCTCGGAAGTGTGTTTTTTGCCATCTCGACCTCAAATTCCTTGCAGAAATCGTCCGCAATACAAAAAATTTCAGTAACTTTACTCTCGGTAATCATGATATAGTATTTATTGTTTGGTACCTCTAAATTACTANATATCAACGAAATTACCAAAAGAACCGACAACTTTTTCAAGCTGTCGGTTCAACTTTTTTATAGCATTTCTTATCCCGAACTCGCGTTATTTACAAAAGGTGCTACATATCTAACTGCTCAAGGTTTTGTCAGAGTAGAAGATGATGATAAAGGATCCATTACATTATTGACAAATACAACTTCTGGATCAGTCCGTGCCGTCTATGATGAATGGTATTGGGAGAAAGAGACGAACTATGTGCTGCAGAACAATTCAAGCGGAGGCTATGACTTCACTTGGGGTGACATGCCGATGCGGAATCCTCAGAACTGATATTGAATATTGTTTTTTCGGAAGAAGATAAGAAGATGATAAAAAGACTGACTACATATATCGCGGTTGCGGCTTCGCTGGTGCTTGGAGCGTGCTCGGAGGAGACTCTGCGCCCGGATGTGCCGGATGCCGGCGGGGAAGAGGGCGTGAGAGTGAGCATCGCCATCCCTGACATGCCCAGACTTGCCACCCGTGCGTTCGGAGACACACCCGCCGCCGATCTCAAACTTACCGTGTTTGAATTCGAGAAGGGTTCCGACCCTACGAATACATTCCTCACGAAGATATATCAGGCGGAGACGCTGACGCAGACGAATGTGGCTAATGGCGCGACAGTGGATTTCAGAATCAATGACCTGCTGATGACAGAGAGTCCGCGTGTGCTCCATTTCGTGGTAGCTCCGCAACATCTCGATGCGAAATATGCCTCGGAGGCAGTTGTCTTCTCCAACCTCTCGGTGCGAGACAATTCGCAGGCGTACTGGGGACGCGTGGAGTTTCCCAACGGTTACGGAACCGTCGACAAAAACATGAAACCGCAGCTCACCGATGAGGCAAAACAGAAGCTGACAGGTGTGAACGTATTGCGTAATTTCGCCAAGGTTTCGGTGGAGGTGGCAGCGACAGCGACTGCCAATTTCCAGCTTACAGGTTTCGAACTGGTGAATGTGCCGACATCCGGAACAGTCGCACCCTATAACTCGGGCAGACAGGAGTTCCCGCAGATGTTTGATGACGCAGGGACTATGCTCGGTTACCTTGCTGTTGCCGGCAACGGAAGCGGTCAGCAGGGATACAGCGGCATCATGCCCGCGAACTGCGGCTTCCGTAACCTTGAGGAGAATTTCAGCCCGGTAGCCGACGGCGGACGCCCCGCATGGTCGACCCGCGACGCATATCTCTACGAGCACCCGTTTGAATCTACACGCCGCACTTACGTGATTCTCCAGGGTAATTACCGCCCCACGACAACCGATGCCTGGCAGACATGCTATTACAAGATAGACCTTGTGCGCCTTAACGAAGAGAGCGGCATGACGGAATATTATGACATTCTCCGCAACTATGACTTCCACATCAACGTGACGGGTGTCTCTGCACCCGGAGCGTCTACCGCTTCGGAGGCAATCTCTGGCGTGAGCTACAACAATATCTCCGCCGATGTGGATGCGCGCGATATGCTCCAGATTTCCGACGGAGCGAATATCGTGGAGGTGAGCAAGACGAATATCATCTTCACCAATACCACGCCTGTCGAGTTCCTTTACAGATATTCACCCGTGGGTGGCTTCTCATCGGAGACGACCAACGCGAAACTTCATACCAACGGTCTGAATGCCGGAGACGTGATAGCTTCGGTAACTGCTCCGGAGGTATACACCGATGCCGACGGCGTAGTGTGGGTGAAGCGGGTGATTACGCCTAAACCGATACCGGAAGCCGGAACAAGGGAGCAGAGTTTTTATGTGGTGGATGCCGACGGTCTGGGACGCGAGATAAGACTTGTGGCACATGTGCCATACGACTATTCCGATATTGAGGTATATCCCGGCTCGGAAAATGGCCGTCCGACATCGGCTGCCGGACAGGGCACTGTCAGTCCCCTTTCAGGTCAGCCTTTTACAGTCTATTTCAACCTTCCCGCCGGTATGCCCGAGGCGATGTTCCCTTTGACCTTCATACTCGAGAGCAACCGGCAGAATATGGAGAATAACCCGATTGGAACACTTGTGGTGACTTCCGGTCAGACGGGTTTCCCGACAACGGAAGTTTATGAAGTGCCGCGAATCAAATACCGCAAGACGGTGAGCTATGCCGAATATCTCTACAAGACCGATGCCAATAATAATCTGATAACGGACGGTGCGGGGAATTACGTGGAGAATACCGACCATACGGTGCGTTGCCGATTCCGCACCATCAACTCACTTGCCGAACTTCCGGGAGCACCGACGCAGACCGTGACATATTTGCTCATCAGCAACGACTATTTCAATTGCACCGGAGAAAATACGCAAGCGGCGGTGCCGACATGGCCGGGAGTCGCGACTTTCACCCGAACCCGCTGAATCGCCCGATATCTGAAACGATAAAATAACGAAATAATCATTGACAGACCACCCTTCCGTCGGGAATTGAGACGAAAGGGTGGTTGTCGCGTTTTTTCGCGGTTGGAATATTTTTTGTAATTTTGCATCCTCACAGGTAAATACAGAAAGAAATGAAATTATCAGGTATGACGGATTTTCATCCGGCATTAATCGCGGCGTGCAAGAATTATTCCGCCGCAAAATTCAGAAGCGACCTTGTCGCCGGTATCGTTGTGGGCATAGTAGCCCTCCCTCTCGCCATCGCATTCGCCATCGCCAGCGGTGTGAGTCCTACGGTTGGTCTGATCACAGCCGTGATCGGCGGTTTCATCGTGTCGGCGTGCGGCGGCAACTCTGTGCAGATCGGCGGTCCTACAGGCGCGTTTATCGTTATCATCTACAATATAATACAGCTATACGGCATTTCCGGTCTTGCCATAGCGACATTCATGGCGGGATGTATACTGCTGCTTATGGGTTTCTTCAAGCTCGGCACGGTGATAAAGTTCATTCCCTATCCGATTGTTGTGGGATTCACCGCCGGTATCGCGCTCACTATCTTCTCCACGCAGATGCCTGATTTCTTCGGACTCACCATCAACGAAGCCGTGCCCGGTGATTTCATCGGAAAATGGCGGGTATATATCGCCAATTTCAACACCATTGATCTCTCCACGCTCCTGATCGGGCTGCTGTCGCTTCTCATCATCATTCTGACACCGAAAGTGTCGAAGCGCATTCCCGGCGCCCTGACCGCCATAGTGCTTGTCACAGTTGTGGTGTGGGTGATGCGCGAGGTGTTCGGCATTACCGGCATCCAGACAATCGGAGACCGCTTCGGCAATCTGACTCCCGAATTGCCGGAGGCAGCGAAGATCGGCTTGAACATGGAATCGGTCAACCTCCTTCTGCCGTCGGCATTCACGATAGCGATGCTCGGTGCCATTGAGAGCCTTTTGAGCGCGACAGTGGCGGACGGACGTACCGGGGACCGCACCAACTGCAACACTGAGCTGATCGGACAAGGTCTGGCAAATGTGGTGGTACCGATTTTCGGAGGAATACCTGTAACCGGCGCCATAGCCCGCACCATGACCAACATCACCAACGGCGGCCGCACTCCCGTTGCCGGCATTGTGCATGCCGTGGTGCTTCTTGCGGTATTCATGTTCGCGATGCCGCTTATCAATCATGTGCCCATGTCCTGTCTGGCGGCTGTGCTGATAATGGTAAGCTACAATATGAGCGGATGGCGCACTGTGGTGGGGATGGCTCATGATCCCAAAGGGGATATATGGGTGCTTGTAGTGACATTCCTGCTGACTGTTATATTCAATCTTACAATCGCCATAGAAATCGGTTTGCTGCTGGCTGTCGTGGTTTTCCTGCGACGCATCACCGAGAACACTACCATCAAGGTCTATGGCGAGCAGCTCGATGCCGCCGCCGATACCGACATGACGCAGCATGAGGTGCTCGACCTCAGACCTGGAGTCTCGGTATATGAGATCGACGGTCCTTTCTTCTTCGGCGCCGCCACCAAATTCGACGAGATAGTGCGCCACAGTCTTCAGGAGAATCCGAAAGTGCGGATAATCAGGATGCGTAAGGTGCCGTTCATAGACTCCACCGGTCTCCATAACCTGCAGCTTCTTATCGAATCGTCGCACCGTGAAGGAATACGAATCGTTCTATCCGGCGTGCGAGACAACGTTCGCGCCGCTCTTCATAACGCCGGCATTGACAGCCTTGTAGGTGCGGAGAATATCTGCGACCATATCTCAAAAGCGGTTGTGGTGGCAAATTCCATAGCTGATGGCGAATTGTCGGATAAAATGATTGCTCTTTAAAGAAAATTTGGTAACTTTGAGGGGGGTAAAGGCGTTTATTCCGTATAGATGGGGCTGAATGGGGCGGTATAGGGATGGATGGGGATGCTCCCGAACGACCCGCTTAAAACGACTAAGGTATCAAAGTTATGAAAAAGAGTAAAAACAATGGTGCGCGCCGGTTGAAAAAGCGCGAACTGCAGCAGAAAATAATGGAATTTCTGCTGAAACAAAATAAACAATCATTCAATTACAAGCAGATCGCTTTCGCGATTGAGGCAACCAATCCGCAAAGCCGTCTCGATATAATCAATCTCCTCGACGAGCTTGTCGCCGCGGAGGAGATTCAGGAGGTGGGTCTTGGGAAATACAAGGCTTTCTCCAACCGTGGAACAGAAAATGTCGGCGTGTTCGTGCGCCGCTCCAACGGCAAGAATGCCGTTGTCATCGACGACGAGCAGATCATGGTCGCTGAGCGTAACTCGATGCATGCCCTCAACGGAGACAAGGTGCGCGTGATGGTATCCGCCGCACGTGCCGGACGCGACCCCGAGGCGCAGGTCATCGAGATTCTTGAGGCAAAAGACCAGGTCTTCATCGGTACGCTGAAAGTAGACAAGACATATTCGGCGCTCGTGACTGATTCAAAATTCCTCGCCGCCGACATAATAATACCCCGCAACAAGCTCAAAGGGGGTAAGTCGGGCGACAAGGCGATAGCGCGTATAACCTGCTGGAAAGACGACGAGATGAATCCGCGCGGCGAAGTGGTCGACATCCTCGGCAGGAAAGGGGAGAACACCGCTGAGATGCATGCCATTCTCGCAGAATTCGGTCTTCCGTACAAATATCCTGAGAATGTGGAGAAAGCCGCCGATAAGATCGATGCCGGCATAACACCCGAAGAGGTGGCGAAGCGCGAGGACTTCCGCAATGTCACCACTTTCACCATAGACCCGCGTGACGCAAAAGACTTCGATGATGCTCTCTCCATCCGTCAGCTTGCCAACGGCAACTGGGAGGTCGGCGTGCACATCGCCGATGTCACGCATTATGTGCGTCCCGGCTCGGTGATAGACAAAGAGGCTCAGAAACGCGCCACAAGCGTCTATCTTGTGGATCGCACTATCCCCATGCTTCCCGAGAGGCTCTCGAACGGCATATGCTCTCTGCGTCCCGATGAGGAGAAACTGACTTTCTCCGCTATCTTTGAACTCGATTCCAAGGCGAATGTGGTCAACAGCCGCATAGGACGTACCGCGATCCGCAGCGACCGTCGTTTAACATACGAAGAGGCGCAGGAGATAATAGAGCGAGTCGCCGCCGGAGAGAAGGTGGAGGAAACCGATGCCGACGGTCGCAGGAACTTCCCACGCGAGATATGTGTGCTCAACGAGCTTGCCAGACAGCTTCGCCGCCGCCGCTATGATGCAGGCGCTCTTGAATTCGACCGTGCCGAAGTGCGTTTCGAGATCGATGAGACCGGAAAACCGGTAAGTGTCTATTTCAAGGAATCGAAAGACGCTAACAAGCTTATCGAGGAATTCATGCTGCTCGCGAACCTGACCGTGGCTGAATCCATAGGGAAAGTGGCGAAAGGGAAGAAAGCGAAATCGTTCGTTTACCGCATACACGAAAATCCTAATCCCGAGAAAATCGGTAATCTGGCTCTTATCGCCTCCCGTTTCGGATATAAGGTGGCTACAGAGGGGCGCGCCAAGGAGATCAACAAGAGTGTGAACCGCCTGCTCAAGGACGTGAAAGGGAAAGGGGAGGAGAACATGCTCTCGATCCTTGCGATACGCTCTATGGCGAAGGCTGTCTACACCACCGACAACGTGGGTCATTACGGTCTGGCGATGGATTATTACACGCACTTCACATCGCCGATACGCCGTTATCCCGACATGATGGTGCACCGCTTGCTCGCCAAGTATGCCGACGGAGGCAGAAGTGTCGACAAGTTGAAATTAGAGGATGAATGCCGGCACTCCTCCGATATGGAGCAGCTTGCCGCCAACGCCGAGCGCGCCTCGATACGTTACAAGCAGGTGGAATTCATGCAGGACCGTCTGGGCGAGATATATGACGGGGTGATTTCCGGCGTGACCGAGTGGGGTTTCTATGTGGAGCTTACCGATTCGATGTGCGAAGGGCTTGTGCCTGTGCGTGACCTTGCCGACGATTATTACGACTATGACGAGAAGAGCTACTGCCTGAAAGGGCGTCGCCACGGTAATGTATACACCCTTGGCGACATGGTGAAGGTGCAGGTGGCGAGGGCGGACCTGGACCGCAAGCAGCTCGACTTCGCGCTGATCTCCGACAGCGGCAACCCGAACCGTCCCCTCGAACAGCGCAAACCCGGCAAGCGCAACGAACCCTCCAAACCAAAAGGTCGCGGCAAAGGCAAACGCCGCAAATAACCTGATTGTCAACAAAGCAAGGTCTTTAAGGTCTTTAGGGTCTTTAAGGACTTTAGGGTCTTTAAGGACTTTAGGGACTTTAGGGTCTTTAGGGACTTTAAGGACTTTAGGGTCTTTAAAGACTTTAAGGTCTTTAAGGACTTTTAGAGACCTTAAAGACCTTAAATATTATTGAATCAAGTTCTGGGTTTAATATGAGATCAAGTCTTCTCCGGTCATGTCTTTAGGCTGGGGAAGTTCCATGAGTTTGAGCAGAGATGGAGCCACGTCTGCCAGAATGCCGTTTTTCACCTTGGCGTCTTTGTGTGAGCCGATGTAGATGAAAGGCACTGGGTTCAGAGAGTGTGCCGTGTTCGGGGAGCCGTCTTCGTTGAGAGCGTGGTCGGCGTTGCCGTGGTCAGCGATAATGACGGTCTCATAGCCATGTCTCTTGGCTGCTTCCACTGTTTTCTCAACGCATTTGTCGAGAGTGGCGATCGCTTTCTCGATAGCTGAATACACACCTGTGTGTCCCACCATATCGCCGTTGGCGAAGTTCACGACGATAAAGTCGTATTTCTCGCTGTCGATCTGCTCTACGAGTTTGTCGGTCACTTCCGGCGCGCTCATTTCCGGCTGCAGGTCATAGGTGGCGACCTTCGGCGAGGGCACAAGAATGCGGTCTTCGCCGGGGAACGGTTCCTCCTTGCCTCCGTTGAAGAAGAATGTAACGTGTGCGTATTTTTCAGTCTCCGCTATGTGAAGCTGTTTCTTTCCTTCTCTTGAAAGGAATTCACCCAAAGTGTCTGGCACATCCGATTTGGTGAAGAGGATATGCACACCTTTGAAAGAATCGTCATAGGGAGTCATGCAGTAATACTGAAGATCCGGTATCGGATTCATTCCGTCTTCGGAATGCTGGGTGAGCACTGTGGTAAGTTCCTTTGCGCGGTCATTGCGGTAATTGAAGAAAATCACCACATGTCCTGCGCCTATGCGGCCGTCTACACGGTCGTTGACTATAGGCTTGATAAATTCGTCGGTAACTCCCTCTGCGTATGATTCCTCAACAGCCTTGACCATATTGTCGGCGTGTTTACCTTCACCGTAAACGAGCAGGTTGTAGGCGTCTTTTATGCGTTCCCAGCGGTGGTCACGGTCCATTGCGTAGTAGCGGCCCACGACACTCGCGATTGTTCCGGTGCTTTGTTTGCAGTGATCCTGGATTTCCTGAAGGAATCCTGCACCGCTTTTGGGGTCAGTGTCACGACCGTCCATGAAGGCGTGGATGAACACCTTGTCCAGACCATAAGCCTTTGCTGTGTCGCAAAGAGCGTAGAGATGACCTAAAGAGGAATGCACGCCGCCGGCAGATGCCAGACCCATGAAGTGGATAGGCACACCGTTTTTCTGGGCATATGTGAATGCGTTCTTGATTTCCTGATTCTCTGCGAATGAACCGTCTGCTATGGCGCGGTTGATTTTTACGAGATCCTGATAGACCACGCGTCCTGCACCGATGTTGAGGTGTCCGACCTCGGAGTTGCCCATCTGTCCGTCAGGCAGACCTACGTTTTCTCCGCTTGCCTGAAGCTGGGAATGGGGATATTCAGCCACGATGCTGTCCATGTAGGGAGTGGGAGTGTTGAAGATGACATCGTCTTTCTTGTGGTCACCGATGCCGTATCCGTCGAGGATAATCAGTAATGCTTTTTTAGACATGATATATAGTTTTCTTTTCTTACTTTCCGGCCCATATGCGGGCATGACGGGAGAGTATGAGAACCCTCCTTGAGATATAACGCAAAATTAGCTATTTTTTCTCAAAATAACAACCCGCCCTGAAAAAGGACGGGTTGCATATTCGTTTTTTTTGCTGGGGAGAAAATTAGTTGTTCTCCTTGTTTTTCTTGACATAGCGCTCTTTGATGCGTGCTTTCTTACCTGTGAGGTTGCGGAGGTAATAAAGTTTGGCACGGCGCACTTTGCCGTATTTCATAACTGTGATTGACTCGATGAAAGGAGATTCCATCGGGAAGATACGCTCAACGCCGATACCGTCTGAAATCTTGCGTACAGTGAAACGCTTCTTGTCGCCCTGGCCGTTGATTTTGATCACGACACCGCGATACTGCTGGATACGCTCCTTGTTACCCTCTTTGATACGATATGCCACAGTCACTGTGTCGCCGGGACCGAATGAGTCGAATTCTTTCTTGGGAGTGGCAAATGCCTCCTCTGCAATTTTGATTAAATCCATTTTTGTTATGACGTTTAAATTATTTGCAATATAAATAAGCTTCTTTCAGGGAAGCGGGGGACAACCCCTTGAAACAACCCTTTGCAGGGTTATTCTTTATCCCGTCTTATCAGAGATTGCAAAACCGACTGCAAAATTACAACTTATTTTTTAATTATGAAAGTTTTTTGTTAATTTCGCTAAAGTTTCTGTCCGGACTTCTGATATCGGAGACTGATCATTATGTATGTCTCTCGGCAATGAGTTGCCAAATAGGCATAGGACCTGCCGGATGTGCAAAGTGAAAGTGAGGAAACAGAATAAATTTAAGAGGAATAAAT
Organism: Barnesiella sp. CU968; assembly: GCF_905219685.1. Lineage (NCBI taxonomy): Bacteria > Pseudomonadati > Bacteroidota > Bacteroidia > Bacteroidales > Barnesiellaceae > Barnesiella > Barnesiella sp. CU968. The sequence continues at coordinate 10,782 of NZ_CAJMXD010000008.1, read as the reverse complement.
CAATGAATCCGCATATAACACCTTCAATAAATGCAGGGGGGCGTCTGCTTTCTTTTGACGTGCCGAAAGTGATGGGAATTTTGAACGTGACTCCCGACAGCTTCTACAGCGGCAGCCGTGTTTCGGGCAGCAAGGCGATTGCGGAACGCGTGGCAGGCATGCGTGAGCAGGGTGCGGACATTCTGGATATCGGAGGTTATTCTTCGCGTCCCGGAGCGGAAGAAGTCTCGCCGGAAGAGGAATACTCCCGTCTTGCCTCCGGTCTTGAGGTCGTTCGTTCCGTCTGGCAGGAGGCTATAGTGTCGGTGGATACTTTCCGCGCCGAGGTTGCACGGCGCTGTGTCGAGGAGTGGGGAGTCAGTATTGTCAATGATATTGGAGGCGGCACTCTTGACCCGGCGATGTGGGACACTGTGGCTGATCTGAGGGTGGCATATGTCCTGATGCATATGCGGGGAACGCCGAAGACAATGGGAACTCTGACCGATTACAATGATGTTTCTGCAGACACATTGACAGATCTTGCGTTCAGGATTTCCGAGCTGCGTTCGAAAGGTGTGTCGGATGTGATAATAGACCCCGGTTTCGGATTTGCCAAGACCGTGGAGCAGAATTACCGTCTTCTTGTCGATCTTCGCGAGTTCCGGATTACCGGTGCTCCCGTGCTTGCCGGAATCTCAAGGAAAACCATGATATGGAAGCCTTTGGGTATCACGCCGACGGAGGCTGCCAACGGCACAACGGCACTCAACACGGTTGCCTTGCTCAATGGCGCGGACATTCTGCGTGTGCATGATGTCCGCAATGCCGTAGAGACTGTGAAGCTCATGGAACTGCTAAAAAACGATAAATAATGCTTTCTTTCGGAATCAAGGATATAGTTGATATATTGATAGTGGCGCTGATGCTCTACTATCTCTACAGGCTGATGAAAAACAGCGGCACACTGTCGCTCTTCTATGGCGTTCTTGCCTTTATCGCCATCTGGGTGATCTCTTTCGAGATATTCAACATGCGCCTCACCGGCACAATAGTCGACAAGTTCATGAGCATAGGTCTCATTGTTCTTGTGATTCTGTTTCAGGATCAGATCAAACGTTTCCTTATAGATATCGGCAGCCGTGGAAGATGGACAGTGTTCCGGAAGTTGTTCCGTCATCATGAGGATAACGAGGAGCAGGAGCATTCGCGTGTTATGAGTGTTGTCTATGCCTGCATGTCTATGGCGAAATCGAAGACAGGCGCGTTGATTGTTTTCCAGCGCAAGGTGCCTCTTGCGGATTATGAGAACACCGGCGATATTATCGACGCGGATATCAACGTGCGTCTGATAGAGAACATCTTTTTCAAGAACTCACCGCTGCACGACGGTGCGATGATAATAGCCGACCGTCGCATCAAGTCAGTAGGCTGCATCCTTCCGGTGAGCCACGACATGAATATTCCGAAGAGCCTCGGTCTGCGTCATCGTGCGGCTTTGGGTATGAGTCAGGTCACTGATGCCATCTGTGTCATAGTCAGCGAAGAGACAGGGGGGATCTCCGTTGCCCGCGATGGCTCGCTCAGCGTGAAAATCTCCCCGATGGATCTTGAGCATATCCTCTCTTCCGCCTTGAAATGACTGACTCCGCCTTGAAATGACCTGCAAGTGTCGTTAAGTCGACCGGTATCTGTCAGAATGGCACCGGACTTTCTCCCGGTCCCGGCATTATGTCGGGCATCGGTGAAGAGAATGAATTGCCGGAAGAGGGTCCGAATGTAAAGCCGTCGGTGCCGAAAGAGTCTCCCCCCGGTTTTTCTTCATTCGATTCGGAATTCATTCTTGATTCGAGACGGCGCGTGGTGTTTACCTCGTCAAGAGTCTCGCGCATCATCTGATAACCCTCCTCCCAGTTTTCGAATCTTGCGAATTTAGATACGAAACGGAGGTCGACAGTACCAACCGCACCGCTTCGGTGCTTGGCGATGATAAGCTCCGCCTTGCCTCGGATGTCGTTTCCTTCGGCATCTTCCGTGCTTCTTGTGTAATATTCCGGACGGTGGATAAAGCATACCATATCCGCATCCTGCTCGATGGCTCCGGATTCACGGAGGTCTGAGAGTACAGGGCGTTTGTCTTCGCGTGTTTCTGTGCTTCGGTTAAGCTGCGAGAGTGCGATAATCGGTATATTAAGCTCCTTGGCGAGTGCCTTCAGAGATCGGGATATTGTGGACACCTCCTGCTCGCGGCTTCCGAATTTCATGCCGGTGGCGTTCATAAGCTGGAGGTAGTCGATCATTATCATTTTCACACCGTGTTCCCTTACGAGTCTTCTTGCCTTGGTGCGCAGCTCGGTTATTGAGAGTCCCGGCGTCTCGTCAAGATAGAGTGGTGCGCCATAGACTCCACGGAGACGTGTGTTCAGGCGATTCCATTCCTCGTCGGTAAGGTTACCTGCTTTGATTTTCTCACCCTCAAGGTCCGCCACGTTACTGAGCAAACGTTTAAGAAGTTGCACATTAGCCATCTCAAGGGTGAATATGGCAATCGGAATGCTGTAGTCTACCGACATGTTTTTTGCCATCGAGAGCACAAACGCGGTCTTACCCATTGCCGGACGTGCGGCGATGATGATAAGGTCTGACGCCTGCCATCCTGAAGTCATCTTGTCGAGACCGTGGTATCCTGTCTGAAGTCCGGAGAGTCCGCTTTCGGCATTGGCGGCTGTCTGTATCTGTTCTATGGCAAGGTTGATGACCGGGTCGATCTGTGTGACTTCTCTCTTAAGGTGAGTCTGGGAGATCTCAAAAAGCTGTCCTTCCGCCGCCTGCAGGAGATCATCGACGTCATTGCTCTCGTCGAAAGCGTCAGCTTCGATTTTCGAGGCAAAGGATATAAGGCGTCTCGCAAGATATTTCTGAGCAATTATCTTGGCGTGATATTCGATATTTGCCGCCGAATAGACGCGTGCGGTAAGTTCCGTTATATGCACCGCGCCGCCTACATTCTCAAGCTCGCCGTTCTGGCGAAGCTGTTCTGTCACGGTCATCATGTCGATGGGACGCTGGTTGAAACCGAGCGTGCATATCGCGTCATATATCTTGGCGTTGACAGGATCGTAGAAAGCGTCAGGTGTGAGAATGTCACTTACGTTCATGTATGCGTCCTTCTCAAGCATAAGGGCACCTATCACAACCTCTTCAAGGTCCGTGTCGCGAGGAGGAAGTTTTCCGGTGGGATCCTGGCGGATCGGTTCGTATGCGGGTCTTTTCTTATATTTTTGTTGTTGTTCGGGCATAATTATATCAGATTTTTAAACAGCGTCTAAACATATAATCGTGTTTTGCCGGTTTCATGGTCACAAGGCGTTTATGCCTAAAGCCAGAGTCAGCCACAACGACAGTGCGAACATCAGCATCGCCGTCTGTCCGAGCACGGGATTCAGCTGAGAACCTTCGAGATGAGTCAGTTTCACCCATAGCATATAGTGCAGGTTGGCATAGAGCAGCGCGCCTGCCTGCCAGACCAAAGGCATTCGTGAGATAGTGGCAATAACGATGAGCACCGTAGCGATTATTCCGTTGATGAAATATACCTTCCCCATGACTCCTCTTCCAAAAATCACGGCTGTTGTCTTTTTGTTGACAGCCCTGTCGTCATCGGCGTCACGGTAGTTGTTTACGATAAGCACATTTGCTCCCATCAGTCCTATTGCCACCGACACCGGAAGCGCTACAGGCAGTGTCATCCATGACTGAGCCTGCACATAAGCCGTCAGAGTAACCGGCACTATGCCGAAAAAGATAATCACCGCCACTTCTCCGAGACCGTGGTGTGACAGAGGCAAAGGGCCAGCCGAATATGCCATCGCGAAGACAGCTATTGCCGCCCCTGCGGCAATAAGCCACCAGCCGCCCCAGATGATGAGCGTACATCCTACGGCACATGCGAATGCCAGCAATGCGAAAGTAGCGGCAAGCATGGCGCGAGGCGAAATATCACCTTCGGTCACACCCCGACGGAAACCTTCGCGTCCCTTTCGGTCGAGTCCATTCTTGAAATCGAAGTATTCGTTGGCGAAATTTGATGCAATCTGCGCCATGACGGCGAAGAGAAGGCTTATGGTAAACGGAAGCGGTCTGAAGCAATGGTAGTATGCTGCGCATCCCCCGCCGGCAACGACGCCTGCAACGGAAACCGGGAGTGTCCGGAGTCTCATTGCCTCTATCCAAGCTTTTGCTTTGCGGCTCATTTACAGTTATTTTCTATATAGTTTATGAAGCGGGAAGACACATCTTCCATTCTTTTGTAATCGATAAGGTCGTTGACAATATCCGGAAGCGCGGCGTAACCGTGTTGAAGTCCGGCGAGTCCCATGGCAAGCGCGGCGTTGGTGTCGGCGTCACCTCCGGCATCTACGATACGGTACAGCACTTCCTCGGCGGAATTGCAATGCCATATCGCCCACAGCGCGGAAGCCATCGTCTTTCTTGCGAACCACAAGGAATTCTCGTCATCAATCTCCAAATCCTCAAACTCTCCCTCATGCGCTATCTCAAGATATTTGAGGGTGCGCGGATCTATCATGTTTGCGATTTCCACCAGTTGCGCGTAATCGGCTGGCTTCCCGGTGCACAGGAGGGAGTCTGCCATGACTGCTATGATCGCGCTGCATGCGCTGCAACGTGTGTCGTCATGAGTGATTGCGGAAATATCCACGGCATTGTCTGTCAGATGGGGATTTCCCAGCATCCCGATTATCACAGCACGCAGCAAAGCTTCGTTCGATGCCCTGTATACACCGTTGTTTTTCCATATTCTGTGTGTCACCTCCTTCGGGTGCTCCGCCCAGTCCTCATTCGCAAAAAGGGAGTGGTAGAAATCCGTCATGTCTGCCGGATTCTCCGTGCCCCATTTTTTCAGTCTTGCCGCGAAATCATTCAGATGCAGTTTTCCTTTCTCCATTATAGATTCGGCAAGCATGACCACGATATGAGTGTCGTTGGTCCATTCTCCGCGTTTCCACAAGCATCTGTGACCATCGCGTATAATCTGCGAGAAGTGTCTCAACCCCCCGGGATAATAATATTTTACTTCCTCGGCAGACATGAATTCAGTTCCGAGTCCGAGCGCGTCTCCAAGCGCTATGCCGAAAAACGCCCCTTTTATTCTGTCTCTAAAGTTCATTAAGATTCAGATAAGTCCATTAAGATAAAACAGTTCCTAAGATCATCTGCGCAATTTCTTGAAAAATGTCTGCATCAGTTCCCGGCATTCATCCTCAAGAACACCAGATGTTATTTCAGTTTTCGGATGTATCGGTGAACGTCCGGGTGAATAGTAGGAGAAGAAACCGCGTTTTGTATCAGCCGCGCCATATACGATACGGCCTATCTGGCTCCAGCCCAGTGCGCCGGCACACATGGGGCATGGCTCCACCGTGACGTAGAGCGTGCAGTCGGGTAGATATTTCCCGCCCAGATACTCCGCAGCCGAAGTGATCGCCTGCATTTCCGCGTGAGCGGTCACATCGTTCAGAGCCTCCGTGCGGTTGTGCGCCCGGGCAATTATCTTGCCGTTTACGGTTATCACCGCCCCGATTGGGATTTCTCCCGCCTCATATGCCTCTGCTGCCTCGGCAAGTGCAATTCTCATGTAATATTCATCTATCTGTCCGAACATGTTCAGGATTCTTTTTCGAGATTGTTTTTGATAAGTTCAGCAATGTCTGCCATCAGCCAGCGCGGGGTAGATGTGGCTCCGCATATCCCTATCGAGTCCGCACCCTCAAGAAGACTCATGTCCAGCCCTGAACCGTCACTCACGAGATATGACCTCGTGTTTACTTTGCGGCATTCCTCGAAAAGTACCTTGCCGTTGGAACTTTTGGCTCCGCTGACAAAGACAATGGCATCATGGGATGCGGCGAACTCGCGTAGCTTGGAGAGACGGTTGGCGACTTGCCGGCATATAGTGTCGAAATATTCGAAACCTCCGGTCTGTTTTCTCGCTTTGATTTCTTCAACTATATGACGGAAACCGTCGAGAGATTTTGTTGTCTGTGAATAAAGCAGAATATCACGCGAAAGATCTATGGAATCGAGATCGTCGGCATTCTGTATCACTATCGCTTCTCCGTTTGTCTGCCCTACAAGACCGTTGACTTCTGCGTGCCCCTCTTTGCCGTAGATAAGAATAAGAGGCATTTCGGTCATCTCGCCCGATTCACGGCGGCGAAGGTTTTCCGCATACGCCTCCTTGATGCGTCGTTGCAGCTGAAGCACCACGGGGCATGTGGCGTCTATGACCCGGATGTTGTTCTCTTCGGCAACAGAATAGGTTGAAGGCGGCTCTCCGTGAGCCCTCAGCAGCACCGTGGCATCTTTCAGTGTCCTGAGTTCCGCATGCGTGATTGTCATCAGACCGCGCACGCGGAGACGTTCAACTTCCGAGGCGTTGTGCACGATATCACCCAGGCAATACAGAGTCCCGGACTTCTCAAGCTGTTCTTCGGCTTTCTCTATCGCGGTGACGACACCGAAACAGAACCCCGAATTGTCATCTACTTCTATCCTCATACAGTCTAAGCAGCCAGTCCATCTGTTGTGGGATCGTCATGTTGTCATTGTCAAGGAGAACTGCATCATCCGCCTTCCGCAGAGGTGATTCTTTTCTTGTGGTGTCGATATGATCCCGCTCTTTAATATTTTCGAGCACCTCCTCATATGTGACTTTTTCTCCTTTCTCCGTCAGTTCCTTGACGCGACGGCGAGCCCGTTCCTCTGCCGAGGCGTTTACGAACACTTTCATCTCGGCGTCGGGGAAAACTGTGGTTCCAATGTCTCGTCCGTCCATCACGATCCCTTTGTCTCTGCCATATTCCTGTTGTATGGCGGTAAGTCTGTGACGCACTTCCGGAATCACGGCAACCGGACTTACAAGAGAACTGACCTTCATGTCGCGTATCTCTTTCTCCACATCCTCTCCGTTGAGCAGTGTATGCTGTGTGCCGTCAGCTCCGGCAGGTGTGAATGAAATTCCGATTTCGGGAAGAGATCTTACAAGAGTCTCGGTGTCCACACCGCTGTCTGTATCGGCGATGCCGTGTCGTATCGCATATAATGTTACGGCACGGTACATCGCTCCGGAATCTACATATACATATCCGATACGGCGCGCAAGATCACGCGCCATAGTGGATTTGCCTGACGATGAATACCCGTCGATTGCTATGATTATTTTTTTCATTTTTCACTTTTCTTTCTTGCCGCCGTTTTCTTTGTAGCTGCGGCAGTCTCTTTTTTTGTTGCCTTTGTTGTCTTCCTTGTTCCTGCAGGTTTGTTTTTTACCATTCTGAGCACCTGCGCTGTTCTTGCGGGCAGATAGAGCTTGAGCCACCCTTTCCCTGAAGGTGAATACAAGGGGTCGGGTTGTGTGAAGTGGTGTATCGAGTCATCGATATTGCCGAAGCCTCCGAACCCCGCGGCATCGCTGTCAAGCACGACTTCGTATTCTCCGGCAGGAGCGAGGAATCCGTAATCGCTGAAAGATTTTACAGGACTCCAGTTGAACACGAATATCAGCTCGCCGCGGCGGAAAGCAAGCACTTGGTCGTCATCTTTCTCCCAGAGCTTTTCCACCGGCAGTGCCTGGAAATTAAAATGTTTCGAGACAAGTTCCACCATCGCATTGTCGAATGCGTTGAGATATTTGTATTTCAGATCTTCACGGTCCACAAGATCCCACTGTCTGCGTGCGTATTTGTAGCTCCATCCGTTTCCTTCACGTGGGAAGTCGATCCATTCTGGATGTCCGAACTCATTTCCCATGAAATTGAGATATCCGCCGTTGATGGAAGCCAAAGTCACGAGTCGTATCATTTTATGCAACGCCATTCCGCGACCTACTGTGCCGTCGGTGTCGTCAGCCATCATGTGCCAGTACATCTCCTTGTCGATAAGGCGGAAAATGATTGTCTTGTCACCTACGAGTGCCTGGTCATGGCTTTCACAGTAGGAAATCGTCTTCTCGTCGGCACGCCGGTTCGTCAGCTCCCAGAATATGGATGTCGGATGCCAGTCTTCGTCTTTCTTCTCCTTGATCATTTTAATCCAGTAATCCGGTATGCCCATCGCCATGCGATAGTCGAACCCTAAGCCTCCTTCTTCAAACTTCACGGCGAGACCTGGCATTCCGCTCATCTCTTCAGCAATTGTGATTGCCTTGGGATTGATTTCGTGGATCAGTATATTCGCAAGCGAAAGGTAGACGATGGCGTTGATGTCTTCGTTTCCGTCATAATAATCGTCGTAGCTTCCGAAAGCCTTTCCCAGACCGTGGTTGTAATACAGCATTGATGTGACTCCGTCGAAGCGGAACCCGTCGAATTTGTATTCCTCAAGCCAGAACTTGCAGTTCGACAGCAGGAAATGAATGACGGAGTTTTTGCCGTAGTCAAAGCAAAGCGAGTCCCATGCCGGATGTTCGCGTCGCCAGTCACCATAGAAATACAGGTCATGAGAACCATCGAGTCTGCCCAGCCCTTCCACTTCGTTTTTCACAGCATGTGAATGTACGATGTCCATTATCACTGCTATTCCCCTTTGGTGCGCGTCATCGATAAGGCGTTTGAGGTCATCGGGTGTGCCGAAGCGGGAGGATGCGGCGTAGAAGCTGCTGACGTGATATCCGAAAGACCCGTAATACGGGTGTTCCTGGATCGCCATTATCTGGATCGCGTTATATCCGTCGGCAGCGATGCGGGGAAGTGTCTTGGTGCGGAACTCCTCGTATGTGCCGACCTTCTCCTCTTCCTGTGCCATGCCTATGTGGCATTCATAAATAAGAAGAGGTTTTGTGTCGGGATTGAATTTCTTTATCTTGAATTTGTAAGGCATCTCCGGCGCGTAGACTTCTGCAGAGAAAATATGGGTGTCCGGATCCTGTACCACTCGTGTTGCATACGCCGGGATTCTCTCGCCGCTTCCGCCTTCCCATTCGACTCTCATTTTATAAAGGTCGCCGTTCCGGATGAAATCGGCAGGGAAATGCGCTTCCCAGACTCCTCCTCCGATAGGGGAGAGTGAATAGCGCTCGTCATCTTTCCAGTCGGAGAATGTCCCGATGAGCCATATCTGTGTCGCGTTCGGTGCGTATTCACGGAAGATCCATTCGCCGTTTTTCTCACGATGAAGACCGAAATATTTATAAGCGTTGGCGAACTGGGAGAGAGAGCCGCCGGTTTCTGCGGTCAGTTCCTCCATTTTTCGGATCACGTCTTCGTGGCGTCCTGTTATGGCTTCGGCATAAGGCTCAAGCCACGGGTCATTGCGAAGAATCTCAAGTTTCTTTTCCATATCTATCGGGTTATATTTTCAAATTGGTCATCGTCTGCAAGAAGACAATGTCTTACGGCATTGCGTAGAGTGTCGGCGTCTTTGCCGCCTTGCCTCAGCGCGTCAAGCACGCCGTTTACATATTCATCTCGCGAACGGTAGCCTAAAAGCTGATGCACGCCCGAATCGGGAAGCATCGGTTTGTGGTTGAATACTTTGAGTATGGCATCATAATCGTTGTCGCGTACCATTGCCGCGAACTGCTCCCGGAGCCGGTTGTAGTTTCTTCTCGGTTCCAGTTTGAATACGAGTGATTTAAGATGGGTTTCAAGTGCTGTGATGCAGGAGAAGCGGGCGTCGATCTTGCATTCAACATCCCGTTTTACCTTGTGTCTGACATGTTGCAGAGCCTGCTGGTCGGCTTTCTGTTTAAAAGTGTGTATCACCTCTTTTTTCACACGTCTCACAATCTTTTCCGCATCGCGTCCGCGTCGGCGCGCCATCACTCTGATAACGCTTTCGAGGAGGAAGATGTTTTCAACTTCCGCCACTTCCGGCACCATGATTTCTTTCTTGCGTAGATAACCTACTTCTATGTCGGTTCGCCTGTCGCGGTCAACGATTCCGCGGCTGCGCAGATGATGCATGCTCTTTAGGTCATTGAACGTGCGGGTGGTCTCTATAACCTTGTCGCAAGAGCCGAGAGGGCGCACGTTCCAGTCGCGGAATACGAGCGAATAGAGCTTGAAATCTATGCTGTGCTGCGTGTCACCCTCTATGAAAATCACCGGCTTGCGGCTGCCTGCCAGTTCAAGGAATATATCTTCGTTGAGCGGCGTGTCGCGGATTATCTCGTAGTTCCATACACTCTGTTTGGAATCGAAGCTTTTGACCCATATACAGGTGCTGTTGTTGCGGGAACTTACGAAATCAATGTCGACGGAATCGTATACGAACGTGCAGTCGGGGCGCAACGACTCGATTGAATCCCAAAGCGACGAGATAAGCGAAGGGTGGATGAACAGCGAGGGAGAGTCTATGAATATCACCGCATCCGGCATGGCGTAGAGCACGGCGGCGATATAATAGAGCACAGTTTTCTCACCCTGGCTGAGAGAGGATACAGTGATAAGGTCATCTCCCGCCTGGGTGGCGAACATCAGGGAGCCTTTGTTGCGCATTATCCTGTTGCCGGGGAAGTTCTGCTCCCAGAGCCTTTTGATAATGTCGAGTTTGGTGGTCTGCAGCTTGATTCGTTTGCCGGCACCTATCTCCCTGTCTTTGAGTTCGAGGAGATATTCCAGCTCGTCGGCGAAGACCATGTATATGAGTTTGTCAAGTTCGCTTACTGCATCGGTGCGCATGTAGGTGTGGCGCGAAGCCGCCTTGCGGTACAGGCTGTCGACCGATCCCTCCTTGTGCGATTCTTCCCGTTCGGGGAACGATGTCGACAGTGGCGACAGACAA
>NZ_CAJMXD010000007.1:0-22299 GCF_905219685.1 Barnesiella sp. CU968 | reverse complement strand
CATTCTTAAGCAAATGGACATTACACAATATGGTATAATTGAATAACGACAATCTTATGGCTGATATAATTTGTCGATGGAGAAATGGCACCCCTAAAACTGTGGTGGAATTAGTGAACTCAATGCCGCATGAAGTAATGTCCTCAGACCGTTTTAGGGATATTATGTCAACACAATGGGATGGCGACTTTTTTAGGACGCCATATCAACTGGCGTGTCAACTGGGACTGTATTATGAATCCGAGGACGGATATTTCCATCCACGGTTTGATCATGATATAACTACAGAAGAAGCTGAAAAATATCTGTACCATTGGCTTCCACGGTACTATATACCGAATCCGTATATCAGTAAAAAAGGATTTAACGACATTGAGTGTCCCACGTTCTTCTTGAGAACGCTATATGAATATGTGAAGGCACATCCGAATTGCAATTATCATGATGCCTGCCTCGCATGTTTCAAAGAAGAAGCAAAGAATAATGATGACATAATCCGCAATTACATCAACAACTATTCTCGCATTCTGACATTTTCTTCAGAAGGCAAACTAAATATAACAGACATAGACCCAACCCCAATAATATATCGAATGGACAGATCTGATAAACAAAGTTTTTTCGATAATTTCAACAACGAAAAGAACGAAACCTTAAAGCCCATAGCAGAATCACTCCAGCAAATCTTCTATGGAGCCCCCGGTACCGGCAAATCACACACCATAGAGCAGATGTGTTCTACTTACGAGAATTACCGTACGACGTTTCATCCTGATACTGATTACGCTTCGTTTGTCGGGTCATATAAGCCTATCACTGTCAAAACCGATGTGCGCGATATGGCTGGGCACATTGTCTATGAAAATGGGAAAGCCGTCAAGGAAAGTCGTATTGTTTACCGCTATGTAATGCAGGCATTCCTTAAGGCTTATGTTGCCGCTTGGCGTGAGCAGCAGAACGTTGAGCCGAAGCCGGTATTCCTCATTGTCGAAGAAATCAATCGAGGTAACTGCGCACAAATCTTCGGCGACATATTCCAATTGCTCGATCGCAACGCAGCCGGCTTCTCCGACTATCCCATTGTGGCTGACGATGATCTCGCGCAGGAACTTAAAGAGATTCTTAATGGGTTCAACATACCTAAACATAATGCAATCAATGCACTTTACAAAGGCGGTAAGGATGTCGTCGGCATGGTTAAGAACGGTGAGTGTCTGCTGTTACCCAACAATATGTATATTTGGGCTACAATGAACACGAGCGACCAGTCGCTCTTCCCCATTGACTCTGCCTTCAAACGTCGCTGGGATTGGAACTATATCAAGATCAAGGATGCTGGTGAAAACTTCAAAATCGTTTTCTCAAACGGCAATACATACGATTGGTGGGACTTCATCTCATCTATCAATGAGCGCATCGAGGGCGGCGAGATTCAACAGGAGGATAAGAAGCTCGGCTACTTCTTTGCAAAGGCCAATGGCAAAATCATTACGCCAAAAGTACTTCTCTCAAAAGTCCTGTTCTATCTCTACAATGACGTATTTAAGGACTTTGGTCTTGACGAGGACTTCTTCAAAGACGAGAATGGGGGAACTATGTCATTTGCATCGTATTTTGACGAAGCCGGAAATGCTGAAGAAGACAGAATAGAACGTTTCGTTTCAAACCTCGGTCTTCAGCCCGAGTCCTCGAATTATACAGACGTACTAGATGAACTAACAGTCAATGGTAAGAAGATGCGGTATATCACTGATGCAGTATTTGAAATACTTAGCGAAGCTGCAAAATCGAATACATCAGAAGCCATTTTCGACGCAGTAGATGAAATATTTGCTGATCGCGATGATGTTGTCAAATCCATTGATAATCCCGACTCATACGAGAAGGAAAACCGTTGGAACAAGACTCCGATTATTGCTAACGACAGCACTACTTTTGTTGTAAGCAATCAATGGCATAGAGGCGAAATTCAGCAAGTTAAAGAGCTTGCCAAATACTTTAGTATCCCTTTTGATTCTTCCACTGTGAAAGATGATGAAGATGATAATGTCCCGGCTGGGACTATCAATCCCAAGCTTTCAGTCACCTTCCCCAAAAACGGCAAAACATTCAACACCGGAACGCAACGAAGCATATATATCAACTCGCTTATCGAAATCGGACTTGAAAAGGTTGAGGGAGCCTTTGATAAGAAGAAGTATACACTTCCTCGAGTTACAAAAAAGCCAGTTACCACGACCGATTCTGCGCGTAATTACGTGAAAGCAGATAATGAATGGTACGTTCTATGCGGACCTGATACTTATCCTTATTATCCCGCATTAGAATTCCTTAGTTCAGAACTTGATCTCGGTCTGAAAATTGAGCATAAATGAAACTGCTGATTGAGGGGTATCCGTACCCAATAGGACTGTTGCAAGAGCTATTCCCCAATGTCGATGAACTCGACGTGGTGAACGGTGTAGCCTCCGTGAACTACGTTGGCTACTACTATTTTGCATCCAAGGGCACGGCAGTATTCATCCTTCCAAAGGTTGTTCTTAATCAGCAGGATAAGGTTTTCAATCATTATAACCCTGAAGATATAATCAACCTAACAGATACCGGTAATCCACTCTCGCAAGGAGAGCGTCAGTTTATCTACGGCTTGTCGGTATGGATTTACCGTGCAATAGCCGTCTACTACAACTATTGCCGCAGCCATAACATTGATCACACCATCGTCCGCAAACAAAGCGCGATAAAGGTTGGAAAGAGCAAGCGTCGCACAAGCAATACATTCCTTGATATCATCCTCTCACTCATTGAGTTTAATAAAGAGAATAGCGATTGGTTTCTCTTTATCCTAAAGAATATACATCGTGGTTTTAACAAAATCAACTGGAGTAGAACCATCAACAAATCGCAAGTTGTAATTCAAGACAGTCAGCCTGTGTATATCAATCCCGTCACCAAACGGCGCGAGGTGAACTTTGACGAAGAGTTGCTTGTCATATTCTTCTCTATACTCCATTACATCAAAAAGGAATATGGTTTCCCGGTTGAGATAAACTTCAACTACGACCTAATCACCGGCAAGCGATTTGAAATGTATCTGAACAAGGGATTCGGTGTGCGTCGTCTCCGTAAGATCAAGTATAAATATTTCTCCGATAAAGCTCTTCGTTTGTGGGAACTGTGCTATGCTTTCTTTGAGCAATCGAAGCAGGTAAAAATCAATGCACAGCTCAACGAATTTCTACTCGTCAAAAACTTCAATATCGTTTTTGAGGCGATTATCGATGAGCTTATTGGCGACCACGCTTTGCCTGACCGCCTGAACAAAAAACAAGCTGACGGCAAGGAGGTAGACCACTTATTTATATGGGATAGCCTGACGGCATCGGATGAAGAGAAGAAACGTGTGTATTACATTGGTGACTCCAAATATTACAAGCAGAAGAATAGAATCACCGAAGAGTCAGTGGCTAAACAATACACCTACGCACGAAATGTTATTTCATGGAACCTAAATCTTTTCTTCGGAGATGATGCGGAGGACCGCGACCTCGAAACTGACTTCTGCCTTCGAGATGAAATCACAGAGGGTTACAATGTAATACCCAATTTCTTCATCAGTGCAACAGTTCCCGATAACCTTTCATATGGAGATTCCATTGAGGTGACAAAGAAATCAGCACAGACATTTACCTCACAACAGTTCCGAAACCGTCTATTCGACCGCGATACACTCCTTATCACTCACTACGATGTAAACTTCCTTTACGTTGTATCACTTTACGGGCGCAATAATGCCGCGCAAAAGCGAGGCTGGCGTGACAAGGTGCGCAATATCTTCCGCGATAAGATCCGGCAGGTACTCGAGGACAAATACAATTTTTACGCCATGCAAGCCAAACCGGGAGTAGTGGCTCCAGAATACATAAAATCGCATTTTCAGGATGTTTTAGGAAAAGTCTACCGTCCTTTTGGCAAAGAACATATTTATGCGCTTGCCCTTGATAACAACGAGCGTTACGCGAAAGAGAATGCCTCCCTAAGATCACAACTTTCAGAGTATTTTGACATCGTAGATTACACACTTGGAAAAGATCCGACTACCGAGCTGCCAAAGTATTCCAGTGTCTTATCCGTCCAGCCGTCGCTTAGCAAGAATGGTGTATTTATGGTGATGATGGAGAATTACGAGGCGAAGTCTCTTAAATTTTACAATTCCGGTAAACTTGCCGTCCCTGTCCATTACACAGCTGACGGGATGGAGCTTATCAATAACGCCGCTTCTATCGGGTCGGTACTGTTCCATACTCGTAAGCCAGAAGGTCAGCATCTCTTTCGTCTTATAGAAGATGTGCGTTTCGTTCCGAAATCGCTAATACCCAAAGGGTATTATCTCTCTGTGCAAAACCCCACACCGCGTGATACGGGAGAAGATACCGTATTCCTCTATGCCCTCCTCAGTATTGATATGAAAAATGAGTTTGATTCATCAATGCTCAACTGTCAGAATAAACCCTTTGCATCACAGAAGGAACGATACGATGCCCAATACTCAACTCTCGATGATCTTTCCGTATAAAATATAACATCAATCATAAATTTCTTTCACCATGGATCTCAAAGAATTTGCCCAGGAGTTCAAAGAAAGCGCCGCGATCGCTGTTGAAAACAGCGGCAATGACCTCGACCTTGAACTCGCGAGCAGTATCCTCGAATATCTTGAGGATAATGGTGAAGTCAATGTGCCTGAAATCTGTGCCTTCAAAAAAACGCGGGCCAGGATAACGGCCTATGACTTCAATTCCGAAGCCGAGTCGCTGGATCTTTTTTACTTCATCAAGGCCGACACGCTTCTTGGCAAAATCAACAACTCAAAAGTTCACCAGGGCTTCAACTATCTGTCTGCATTCTTCCGTGAAGCGATGGACGGTTCGCTCTTGCGCACCCCCGGAATTGAAGAAAATGATGAGATTGTCGAGGTCGCAAGACTTATTCAGAGTACCAAAGGCAATATCAATCAGCTTCGCCTCTATGTTATCACCGATGGTCTGACCGACCCATCGGCAGAAATATCTTCGGTAGAGTCCGAAGACAACGAATATATCATCGAGTATAATATTTGGGATATGCAGCGTGTATATCAGCAGCATAATATACGCGCCGGGAAAGAGAAAGTAGAAATCGACTTCCCTACCGAATACAATACCGAGCTCCAGTGCCTAAAGATGAGCGAGGAAAATCCGTATGTAGATGCATATATGGCAATTATTCCTGGCATCACTCTCGCTAATATTTATAAAAAATACCAGCAGGTCCTCCTTGAAAAGAATGTTCGTACATTCCTTCAGTTCAAGGGTAAGGTAAACCGTGGAATACGCAAGACACTGCGCGAAGAACCGGATATGTTCTTCTCATACAACAATGGTATCTCTACCACTGCAACGGAGATAGAATTTAAGGAAATCGACGGAGTGCTTTATATAACCCGTCTCTATGACTGGCAGATTGTCAACGGAGGCCAGACAACCGCTTCAATCGCAGCATCTCTTTCTGACCGCGATGTGGACCTGTCAAAGGTTTTCGTGCCGATGAAAATCAGCGTTATTCTTGATGAAGACAATCGTGAGACGATTGTCAAAGCAATCTCGACAACCTCAAACAGTCAGACCGCAATCAAGAACTCTGACTTCTCGGCCAATGAGCCTTACCTCATTGACCTTGAAAAGTTCAGCCGTTCAGAGTGGGTTCCCAATGGCAACAACAAGCCAGTCTGCAAATGGTACTTTGAGCGCACACGCGGTCAGTACCTCGATCAGCTCGCGCAACTCAGCGGCTTCAATGAAAAAGCATTCAAACGTGAGTATCCAAAGTCGCAGAAAATCACAAAAACAGATATTGCCAAATATATGGTTGCTTGGAATATGCAGCCGTACAACGTATGTCGTGGAGCCGAGAAGAATTACACGTTGTTCGTGGCGGATGTAAAACGCGACGGAACTCTCGTTACGACAGCCTACTTCAAACATCTCATCGCAAAGGCAATCCTCTTCACGACCATTGATTCAATAGTTCGCTCAAAGAAGCTTGGTGGCTATAAAGCCAACATGAACGCCTATATTATGGCGGCAATCTCCTTCCTTTCAAATAAGTCTCTCGACTTAACATATATTTGGGAGAACCAGCGGGTACAGCAGGAGGTAGTGGATAAGATTGAAGAACTGATACCTCTCGTATGGAACCATCTTACCGGCAGTTCTGCTTCGGGTGCCCAGTCATCCAACATTAATGAATGGTCAAAGAAACCGGAATGCTGGAACAGGCTGAAACTAAAACTCGAAGACTACGAGCGCTTCGGGGATGACCTTATGCAGCCCGAAACAAACGAGGATGGCAGTTCTCTTAATGAGACACAACGTTCTCGTATAAAAGAGGCTGACGAATTCGATCCAAACTTTTGGTTTGGACTTGCTAACTGGGCCAAAACAAGGAATCTACTTAGTCCTCTTGAAAGAAAAGCCGCTTTCAATTTTGGCACGATGCGCTCTCGCAACCGGTCGATGAGCTCACTGAAACAGGCACAGTTCGCCTTGAAGATTGTCGCAAAGGCGAAGGAACTTGGCTACATTGGATAATATCATGGCAACAGAACGCAAAAGAAGTGCGAAAAAAACGTTGCGGGTTACTTTCCCCTCCGGCAAAGTAATCTGTTACAACAATGCCACGTCCGTCATGATAGACGTACTTAAGGAGATTGGCTCGCAACGTTTTCCTGAAATAACCCTTGAAATGGCTCACTATCCATTGCTGTCGCAAGAAGATAACCCCAAATTCAAGGGCTATATGAAACCTGTTTGTGACGGATGGTTTCTCAACACTCAATCAAATACGGACACCAAGTATATACAAGTCAAGGCTATCAGCACACTACTCGGATTAAATTTGAAAATTGAAATTGGCTCTGACTTTGAGACTGAAGACAACCCCTATAAAGGGCAATCTACGCGCTCAAAAATGAAGCTTCTTGTAAAATTGCCCGACGGTGAATTTATCGGTAACGAGAAGTCGACAGATACATTTCTTGAGACCATCTGGCACATCGGTGCCGAAGATATTTGCCGAAAGGAAATTGACTGGCGCGGCTACCCGCTGATAACCCGATACAAGCGTTTTGATAATCAGGTACAGGTCGATACAGCTCTTTGGATTACAGTCCCAACTACGGCCAAGGACATGGCGAAATTGCTTAAAATAGTAGCCATGTACATGCATGTCAATATTGAAGTAAGTCTGATTTAATGAAAATTTCGAGCATAGAGAAACATAACGATTCCCTTAGAACGCATCAAATTGAGGCTAAAGCCAAGATTTTTGATGCGTGGGAAACTTATGACTCCGTTATGCTTCAAATGCCGACAGGAACAGGTAAAACATATTTATTTACGTCGCTTATCAATGATATTATCGTGGCTTATAAAAAAGAGAGGGAAGAAATTAACATTCTGATTGTCGCCCACCGCAATGAACTTTTAGAACAAATTTCTGCCACTCTCAGCCGCTTCGGCATACCGCACGGCTTTATTCAAGGCTCACGTGAACAGACGTTCTGGCATCGTGTTCAAGTCGGTAGTGTAATGTCTTTGCTGACAGACAAAAACTATTATAATATTCAGCGTCAGAAATTCGATTTCATTATTGTTGACGAGGCTCATCATTCATTAGCAAAAACTTACGTCGATTTATTCAATCTTTTCCCTGCTGCAAAAAAACTGGGAGTAACTGCCACACCATGGCGACTTAATCATGAGTCTTTTCTAAAGCTGTATCAGACAATAATCTTGTCGCCTCAGATTTCCTGGTTTATAAACAATCATTTGCTTGCAGATTTTGATTATGTCTCCATCAAGCCAGACTCGGAAATTCAGAGACTTGTCAACAATTCGGAAATAGCTTCTACCGGAGATTTTTCCAATGAAGACATGGATAACACCTTCAATAACCAACGCATCCGCTCGAAGTTGTTTGAATCTTACCAGCGCTTTGCGTCCGGAAAAAAGGGCATTATTTATGCCATTAACAAGAAGCACGCTGCCAATATTGCAGAACTCTATTGCAGACATGGTGTCGCCGCAGTTGCAATAGACTGTGACACGCCTAAAGATGAGCGCGAGAACTTAATCGCCTGTTTCAAAGCCGGTGAGATAAATGTCCTCGTCAATGTTGATATTTTCACTGAAGGCTTTGATTGTCCGGATGTTAATTTCATCCAGCTGGCTCGTCCGACGAAATCCTTGGCACTTTTCCTCCAACAAGTTGGTCGCGGACTCAGAATCGCGGACGGTAAAGAAAAAACAATCATCCTTGACAATGTGGGACTCTACAACTATTTCGGGCTCCCTGATGCGGACCGAAAATGGAAACATCATTTTGTCGGAAAGGATGACGTTGAATCTGAACCATCCAAGAAATCACACATTAAGCAAGACGATACTTCATATTACGTATTCGACGAGTCTAAATTTGACGAGGACAATGAGCAAATGATAATTATCCGGGGGGCCTTTGATGAAACGGCTTCCCATGATTCCTCCAATATTGAGTCAATTAAGTCAAGCCGGTTGATTGCCCGGGATTTTGCCCTTAGCGATTACTATCTTGTTGTCGGGCATAAGGAAAAATTTAAGATATTTCCTTTTGTAATGAAACGTGGCAAAAGAACCGACTCAGTTGGGAAATGCGTCTATGAATTTGACTATGAAAAGGGATCTTTTACATTCACGGATAATCCCGTACATAATTTTGATATCTTGTCAAAGGATATAAAACTAAAGACAATTTTCGACTTTATTGCCCTCAGACTGAGATTACCATCAGCCTCATTGATGTGTTTAGATTCGCTTGCAGAGTTATCTGGGACAGCACCCGATAAGGAGCTTCCTCTTTTTAATGTCCTCGAATTAATCTCTAAAATTAAACCTCAGCAAAATATATAATCGTTATGAATACTAATACATACAATTGAAAATGAGCGAATTTGACGAGTATATAGTCCACGGTGAGCCGGGACAGAAGGAAAAGGCTGATGCTTGGCAGACTGCAATAGGTCTTCAGGATGTGGATGGGTTGAAGGTATCGACCTATCTGCTTGATACTGCGCGTCAGCATATAGAGGGTGACATTACCATTGATGACGTTCGAGATCGCATCAAGGCTTACTATGAGACAAAATCCGGACATGATGCTGTGGATGAAGAAGGAGACAAAGCTTCCGTCAACATCGCAAAGATTCTCAATGAACCGTCATTCGCATTCTCTTTAGTTGGGCTTACATCTATTCATCGGCGTATCTTTGATGGTGTATTCAAGTTTGCCGGACAGCTGCGAAAGGTCGAACTCAGTAAAAAGGAATGGGTACTTGGAGGAAATGCCTCAGTAAGCTACCAGCCGGCTATCGACTTACGCGAAGCTATAGAATATGACCTGTCTCGGGAGAAAGAGTTTGACTATTCTAATCGTCCAATGGCGGAGATTATCAGGCATCTGTCTCAGTTCATTGCGGACCTATGGCAAATCCATCCTTTCCGGGAGGGAAACACTCGCACAACTGCGGTATTCCTCATAAAGTATCTCCGCTCGATGGGTATTCAGGCAACCAACGATATGTTCAAGGAACATTCATGGTATTTTCGCAATGCTCTCGTCAGAGCGTCTTATAAAGGGCTCAATATCTCGCCTACAACAGAGTTCGTGGAGCGATTCCTCCGCAATGTCATTCTCGGCGAAAAGAATGAACTACGCAACCGTGACATGCTTGTCGTAGCATCCCTTCCAACTTCAACAGGCCAAGGTATCACTTCGACTATCCCAAAGTCTCAATTTGATACTTTGAATTGTACTTTGGAAGAGTTAGCTGTAATAAAGGTTATTGAAGAAAATCCCCAAATCACCCAGACTGAGATTGCTAAATCCATAAAGAAATCAGCTTCTACAGTCAAGCGCATTACCTCTAACCTCGTCGAGAAAGGAATCATTGTCCGTCGCAACGGTCGTCGCAACGGCTGGTGGGAAATATTGGCAAAATAATGAATTGAGATTTTTATGTCAAAGAAATTTGAGATACGAAATAGCACGACGGAGTTTCTGATCTTCCAAATTGAGGGGAAGGAGTCAGGTGTGCAGGTGATATACCATGACGAATCTGTATGGTGTACGCAGAAGGCTATGGCGCAGTTGTTTGACTGCTCTTCTGACAACATAGGACTGCATCTGAAGAATATATACGAGACCGGGGAGTTGAGGCAGGAGGCAACTACCGAGAATTTCTCGGTAGTTCAAACCGAGGGCGAGCGTCAGGTTGACCGCTCGCTGAAATTCTATAATCTTGATGCTATTATATCGGTTGGTTATCGGGTGAACAGCACCCGTGCCACGCAGTTCAGGCAGTGGTGTACGTTCATTTTGCGGCAGTTTGCCATCCGAGGATATGTGATTGACAAGAAACGGATGGAAAACGGTTCGTTTATCGGAGAGGACTATTTCGAGCATTT
The DNA here is from genome assembly GCF_905219685.1 of Barnesiella sp. CU968. Taxonomy (NCBI): domain Bacteria; kingdom Pseudomonadati; phylum Bacteroidota; class Bacteroidia; order Bacteroidales; family Barnesiellaceae; genus Barnesiella; species Barnesiella sp. CU968. Next base: position 11,758 of record NZ_CAJMXD010000007.1, on the reverse strand, counting down.
GTTGGCTGAGATCCGGGAGATTCGCCTCAGTGAACGGCGGTTCTATCAGAAGCTGACGGACATTTACGCTACCGCCATCGACTACAACCGAGATGCGCCAACCACCCGAGTGTTCTTCAAGAAGGTTCAGAACAAGATGCACTATGCTGTTCATGGTCATACAGCCGCCGAGCTTATAGTGGAACGAGCCAACGCCGAGAAGGAACACATGGGTCTCACGACATGGGAGAATGCTCCTGACGGGAAGATTGTAAAGCCTGACGTAAGTATCGCCAAGAACTATCTCAAAGAGGTGGAACTTGCCGACATGGGACGGCTTGTCAATGCCGTGCTTGATATGGCAGAGCGTATGGCTCAACGCCATATACCCATGACAATGGAGGACTGGGCGAAACGAATCGACATAATTCTTGAAGCGTCCGGCGATGCCGTTCTGACCGATGCCGGCAAAATCACCGCTGAATTTGCCAAAAGCTTTGCAGAATCGGAGTTTGAGAAATACCGCATAATCCAGGACAAGCTCTTCCAGTCCGACTTCGACCGCTTCAATAACAACAATCTTATCCCTTTAGACATAGAATAACAATTCCATGACATACAAAGCTAAATATCAGGAGCTTGTTGAGCTATCGCACAGCGATANTCCAATGATAAGAGNACAAGCGGATGCGTGGCTTGTCAGTATTGGCCTGCAAGATGCGGCAGAACTGAAGGTGTCCGCATATTTGCTTGATTTGGTAATCAGTAATGTCAAAGGCGAGATTTCTCGTGATGAAGTGAGTCAAAGATTAAGGGAGCATTATGGGGATAATTTATATGATGAATCCCAAAACTTGCTTGATGGAGGTTATGAGATTTTACCACCCGATTCTCCGAAGATAAAAGAGATAGAGGATTACAACCGTAAACTCCGTCCGGCTTTGTATGCAGAACTTGATAAAAAGAGGAATAGAAGAAAGTTAGAATGAAAGCATTGACATATACGAAGCCGGGACGGTTTGAGCTGATTGAGAAACCGAAACCGGAGATTTTGAACCCAAAGGATGCCGTGGTGAGGNTGACTCTTTCGAGTATCTGTTCATCGGACCTTCATATTCTGCATGGGGCTGTGCCTAAGGCAGAGATCGGCATTACCGTTGGGCATGAATTAGTTGGTGTCGTTGAGGCGGTCGGTTCGGAAGTTGCCAAGGTTAAGCCGGGAGACAGGGTTGCCGTGAATGTGGAGACGTTCTGCGGCGAGTGCTTCTATTGCCGGCGGGGTTATGTTAACAACTGCACGTCGGGCGGTTGGATGTTGGGCTGCCGCATTGATGGCGGTCAGGCGGAATATGTCCGTGTGCCGTATGCCGATAATGGCCTTACTCCGATTCCCGACAACGTGAGCGACGAACAGGCTCTGTTTGTCGGCGACATTCTTGCCACGGGCTATTGGGCTGCCAAAATTTCCGAAATTTTCGAGGAAGATACCGTGCTGATTATTGGTGCAGGACCGACCGGTTTATGCACGCTGGAATGTGTGCAGCTGTATCAGCCACATAATATAGTCGTTTGCGAGTCTGACAAGAGCCGCCGGCATTTCGTGCGCCAGCATTATCCAAATGTCAAGGTAATAGAGCCGACAAAATGCCTTGATTTTCTCAAATCGATTACTGATGGTTGTGGTGCCGACCGCGTGATTGAGGTTGCCGGAGGTGAAGATACTTTTGAACTCGCATGGCGATGTGCCCGACCTAATGCCATCGTCACGATTGTAGCCCTCTACGAGAACGAACAGATATTGCCACTGCCGTGGATGTATGGCAAGAACCTTACGTTCAAGACAGGCGGCGTCGATGCCTGCGACTGCGACAAAATCATGCAGCTCATCTCCGAAGGTAGGATTGACACCACCCATCTGATAACCCACCGCTTTCCCCTAAGCCGCATTCAAGAAGCCTACGACTTATTCTCAAGGCGAGTGGACGGTGTTATCAAAACCGCCATTTATCCGGATTGAGACGGCATCCGATTTGAACTGAAAGAAGTTCAAATCAGATGCACAATTATCAGAACATCGCCGACAGTTATAAGCGGATTCTCTTTCAGCCAACGGCTGTTTTCATGAAACTCCAAGTGGAGGTCAGATGCGTATTGTATTTTCATATTTCCTTATTGTTAAGTTGTTAAGCGAGAGGACTTACCTTCTCAAGCTTATTCCATTTAGTGTTTTCGACTATTTCCTTGATAACAACCTTGCCGACTTCGTCCGCATAAGGGAGTTTCATCTGGCTACCGATGTCATCGCCCTGCATATATCGATACGCATAAGGGGTAATCTCTACGTAGTCGGTTTCCTTCAAGATTCCGAGAATATGATCGACTTCTCCCAATTCAACCGAGATTCCGGCATCAGACAATCCTATGACAGCTCGGAAGCAATCATCAAGATTCCAATAGCTACCGGTGCCGACATAAAAATGCCATTGACCATTGGTATAAGTAGGGTACAGGTGAACTCTCGCATACACCACATCAAAGCCGTGATAAGGTGAGACATCGGACTTCCATCTTCTGAAATCATCCTCAGAATCAAGATTATATTCTCTTGTCTCATGCCCTTTGCTTGAATGCCTGAAGACTTCGATATCATCTCCCGACATCTTGCCATATACAGCTTCGTATGCTATACGCCAATAGTGCATATATCGTCTGATGGTCATCTCAGAGAACAGAGTAGGCTCGACCTGATTCTCATATATGTTAATTACCCGAAGTATATCGATTCCGTCATAGCTATTGTCAGGAATCAAAGAGTTCAGGACTGACCTCTTTATCAACCCTTCTCTCCGGTAGTAACTCAAATATTTCTCAACATACGAATTATATTGTTCGGGCGCAGACAAGATGTTGTCAACGAGTCCGGCAACATACTTCTCGATTTTTGAGAATATTCCGACGAGTTCATCCTCATAGAAACAATGGCGGGAATTACAATCATCCTTGTCACAAAATACATGATGGTCATAAGTGTCTCCGGTGATATAGAGATAATGGCGATCCTTATAGGTTGATACCGACAACCTATACCACTCCCATCTTTTACCCTTGACCTCAAACCAAAGACTTCTCCTCTCATCATCGCCCATAGGAGCCAGACGACTCATCGAGCCATGTATGCTGCGTATGATATCAGCACACTTCCCCGAAACGACGGTCACATCAAGACCGCGACTGTCGAGGAGGTAGAGGATGTCTGACTGAGTCAGAGCATTTTGGCGATATAATTTCTTTTGATCATTAAACTTCATTTTCATTCGAGTTATGCGTCATAAGACGCGATTATTGAAATGTGTGTCCGCAGCTAATCGCGATGGAGAAGGTTATATCGGTTTGGACACAAAAAAACGACTGTCGGGAAGCTTGGTAAGGACTTTCCGACAGTCGTTATATCTCAGTAGTCTGTATTTGTAGACTAACTTATGTCAGTTGGGTTACTGAAACGAAACGGTCGGACAGCTCTGTAATATGATGTGCCTGTTGTTGACGGCATAAGCACACATGCATTGCGTTCAAAGCCTTTTAAGCTTTGAATACCTTTGATGATTAGTATGTTACAATGCTGTCTTGCCATTTGTTTCTTTTTTGTGGCCGCAAAGTTAATACTTTTTCACAAATCCACCAAATAAATTTTTCACAAGCGACAGAAGTATGATATACTATACTTTATTCGACCAATTTCAATACCAACTATAATAGAATGGTCGAAAGTATGATTTATTATACTTTCGTTTGGCTGTTTCAGAAATTCTCCTTATTTTGCGAAAAAAGTTTATTATGTCAGACTATGGAACTGATGGATATAATGAAACAGCGTAGGGAAATCCTTTCTCTGACCCAACAGGACCTTGCGGAGATGGCGCAAGTCGGGCTTGCCACGATCAAGGACATTGAGCGAGGCAAGGGTAATCCTGCACTTAGCACCGTGAAGAAAATTCTTGATGTACTCGGCATTGAGATTGAATATCGCATAAGGCAGACAGTATGAAATAGCTTGAAGTTTATTTCAATGATATAAAGGCAGGGATTCTTTCAGAACAGCATCCCGGAACCGGGTATTCTTTCCAATATGATGAGGAATATCTCAAATCTGCCATGCCACCTATATCGGCAACTTTACCAAAGAAAGTCACAGCATATAGTTCCGAACATCTATTTCCATTTTTCTCAAATATGCTTCCTGAGGGAGCCAACCGTCGCGTTATATGCCGCGTCCTGAAGATTGACGAAAATGACTTTTTCGGACTACTTGAAGCGATGGCAGACAGAGATTTCATAGGAGCCGTAAATGTAAGGAGGATAAAAAATGATTGAAATCTTTCCGAGAAGATGAAACGCAACTACGTCCGCATCGTAAACGAACGGATAAGCCGCTTCAACAGAATATCCGAATAATCTCACCTAATAAAACCGTAATGAAATGTCTAAAGCTAAATTAAAGAAACTGTTATCGACTCTTTCAAAAGAACAGGTAGTTGATATTATGCTCCAGTTATACGACGCGAGCAAGGAAGCAAACGCATGGCTTGAATTCTATATAGAGCCCAATAGCGATACAGAACTTGAAAAGTACAAGAAAGCAATCCGCAGCCAATTCTACGGACGGAATGATTGGCCTAAAGATCCAAGTTTCAGAGAATGCAATAAACTGATAACCGCGTTCAAGAAACTTATACCAGATCCTCATGCTATTGCAGATTTGATGCTCTATTATGTAGAGCAAGGATGTAGCCTGACTGCTCAATATGGCGATTACGACGAACCTTTTTACACCGCTCTTGAAAACAATTTCAACAAAGCAGTCAAATTCATATCTTCCAATGGATTGATGTCAGATTACAGTCTCCGTATGCAACGTATGATTAAATCAGTGGAATGTTGTGGCTATGGCTTTCCCGATACATTGTGGGACATCTACTACGAATATGCTGAAGACTGATTGAATTCTTTTTAATTACTGTCCGCTAAACATTTTTTGAGCGATTGAAAAAATAGGGCTGATTCCATTTGCAGGAGTCAGCCCTTTATGGTTACTTTGGTGTCGCCAAACAAACCATTATAACCATGAGCAAAAGTAGCAATTTCCTCGGACAGCCGACGCAACGGCACGGAAGAGTGGATAAAACAGCTTAGAATCATTGATTCCACAACCATCACGCTGTTCTCCAATGCTATTTTCAAGGGAGTCGGACGACATCCCAAGACCGGCAAGAAGAAAGGGGGTATCAAGGTGCACTCTGTAATACACGCCAACGAGGGCGTTCCCTGCGATGTGCAGTTCACTTCGGCAGCGACAAACGATTCATTCATTCTTGCTCCGAGTCATTACAGCCATAATGATATAGTGGCACTTGACCGCGCATATATCAACTATGCCAAATTTGAGGAACTTACAGACAGAGGCGTGGTATATGTCACCAAAGTGAAGAAAAACCTCAGCTACGAGATTCTTGTGGACTGCATGTATCAGAATTCGCAGGGGCATATGGAGTACCGTGAGCAAGTAGTGGTGTTCCGTAAAAACGGCATCAACCACATTGCCAGGATTATCACATACGTTGACATCAAGAAAGGCAAGAAACCTAAGCTTATATCGCTTCTGACCAACGACTTCGACATGCAATTGCAGACAATCGTGGCAATATACCGCCGCCGGTGGCAGATTGAGTCGCTTTTCAAGCAGATAAAGCAAAACTTCCCACTGAGATACTTCTACGGCGAAAGCGCCAATGCCATAAAGATCCAGATATGGGTAACACTCATAGCAAATCTGCTGCTCTCGGTCTTACAAAGCACCTTGCAAAGGCGTTGGAGCTTCTCTGGACTGGCTACAATCGTCAGAATTATTCTGATGTATTACCTAAATCTCGAAAAGTTCCTCAATCAGCCTGATGCAGACCTGAAAATCATGCTTGTCGAAGCAGCAGAATCACCACCTAAAGATACTGAAAACTGCTGAGGGGGCTTGTCATATACAAAAAGTAAGCCCAACTTCTGGCATGCAGGAAGTTGGACTCACCTTTTTATAGTTTAGCGAACAGTAATAAATCTAAATATGTCAAAGCTATATGATGACGTCAAGAAACAAGAAGTGCAGATTGACGACCTGCAAAAGACTGTTACCAACCACGGCACTCGCATCGAGACCCTCGAAACCAAGGCGAAGGCAACACCGCCGACACAAGCAGTCAATCAAGGGCCGATAACGGTGAAATTGCCCGACAATATAGCGACCAATGAAAGCATCGGCAAACTGATTGATGAGAAACTATCGGCAACCTCAACCGATGGCACACTCAAAAAAGTCATGGAGCAACTGCCGGGTAGCCTGTCGAAAGGAGTTGCGGATGTGCTGTCTGACAATCTGGGAGATAAGGTCAAGGACGCTCTTTATGAAGGATTCCGCAGGGAGTTTGCGTATGAGCGAAGAAAGCTCTATGACGTAGTGAACGACATGCGCTACAAAGCTCAGTCGATAATCTGGGGGCAATGGTGGCGTGCAACCCCACATTGGGTCTATACCATCTTTGCGGTTCTACTTCTCGCCGCCGGAGGTTTCGGTTATGGATTCTTTTATCTGTTGAATCAGAACAGCCGACTTATCGAAACCGAATGGCTCTACCGCAGAGAGCGTACACTCTACAAGAGCGAAAAAGAACTTCAACTCCTATTGAATCACGAAAAGGATTTCTTCACAGGAACGACCCATGAGCAGGACAGCATCAAAGACGTAATCCGCTACTGGGAGCAAAAAGGAGATTTCGACAAGACTTTCCTCTACTTCAACCCATCCGAAGATTAATTCCAACGCCGCCGAGAGCCACAACCCTCTCGGCGGCGTTTTGTCTATAATTGTCTGACATCATTGTCGGTAGCTGCAAAATTTATCCTTGTTTTGATTGTAATCTCAGATTTTATATGTAACTTTGCGTTTAACATCAAAGAATTGTAATCAGTAAGCAAAACAAGTGATATGGAATCACAGAAGATAAACAGGATAAAGATTGCGTTAGTTGAGAACGGTAAAACCGGCAAATGGCTTGCCAAGCAAGTCGGTAAAAATGAAGCTACCGTCTCCCGATGGTGCTCCAATAAAATGCAGCCCTCTCTTGATACGCTTGTGAGGATTTCAGAATTACTTGATATTGATGTCAAGGACTTAATCGTAAGCAATAAAGCATAGTCATGGACAAGAAAGAAATATTTGACAGAATTGAATATGTAGTGGCATGTGTCGGAGCTTTCGCACAGAGGCATCAGCTCTCCAACATGCAGGCCTACGCATATCTGCGCCGTTTCACGGGCATAGATTTCCTTCTTGATTGCTATGCCGCCGAACACACCCTCTCCATTGACGATGCTGTCTCCGACCTTCAGGTCATTTGCCAACGGGAAGGAGGCAAGATATGATACGCCTCTATCACGGGTCAAACGTAGCCATTGAGCATATTGACCTTTCGCGCAGTAAACGTGGCAAAGATTTCGGGCAAGGCTTCTATCTCAATGCCAATCCGGATCAAGCCATGGAAATGGCAGTCCGGACAACTCGATTTCTCAGCGAAGGGGTCGCTACTTTATCGTGCTTTGAGTTTGATGAAGACGAAGCGAAAAGGAACGGGCTTAACATAAAGATTTTTCCTGATTATTCCGAAGAATGGGCGGAATTTGTGGTGATGAACCGCAAGAACAACTCCGATGTTCCGGCTCATCCCTACGACATTGTTATCGGGCCTATTGCCGACGATACTGTTGGCGTTCAGATTCGCCGTTTCATAATGGGCTATCTGTCGGCATCTGCATTGGTCGAAGAACTGAGATTCAAGGGCGACCATGCTGTACAATACTTTTTCGGCACACCCAAAGCCATACAACTCTTAAAACGCATCGAATTATGACACAAGACATGCAGTTTCAAATAGAATGCCTTGCGGCAGAACTTGCCGAGATGCTTATGGCGGAATATGGCTGGGACATACACCGCGCCCTCGACGAACTATATTCATCAACCACTTTCGCCAAGCTAAACGACCCGGAATGCGGCCTATACTACCAAGGCGCAGTATATATCTTCCAATTCCTCAAATCCGAAATCGAAACCGGCAAAGTCGCATAAAATTATGGCAAAGAAAACCAAATCATACTCACAGGTGCAGGCTACCGATGCTTTGGAGCATCTTGGTCAGCACGGCACTTCGGCGTCGGAGTTCATTTATGACCTCCTGCGCATCTTCGCCGGATATGGCGACGGTCAGATACGCCGTACCAAGGACGGCCCCGGCAATCTTGCTAAAGATGGCGAGACAGTCCTTATCAAGAATCTTGTCGCTTATCGCGAAGCCGTTGTCAATACTCTCGACGGCGATTGCTCTAAGATGTACGATGTTATCAACGCCATGCGCGATGATGCGAAGATTGCCAAGCACTCTCCACGACTTTACATCACAAGCAACGGCGTTTTTGTTGTGGCATACGACCCCAAGGAAAACGACTGGTACGAGAACCGCATTGACCTTCTGTGGAAAGACTTTGAATTTTTCACACCGCTTGCCGGTATTGAAAAAATTCAGTTCACAGCGGAAGCCGAGGCCGACGTTAAGTCAGCCGAGTTGATGGCGAAGCTCTTTGATGATATTCGCCGCTACAATGATATCCGCGACCCTCAGACCGTTCATGCGCTCAACGTGTTTATGTCGCGTCTGCTTTTCTGTTTCTTTGCTGAGGATACCGGCCTTTTCCCCGAAGACAATCTCTTCACCAACACGCTCCGTACTCACACCAAAGAGGACGGCTCTGACCTCGGAGAGTTTATCGACCGTGCTTTCCTTGCCATGTCGACCAATGACTCTGCAGTGCTTTCCACTTTGCCGAAGCTCTACGAAGTATTCCCATACGTCAACGGCGGTCTGTTCCACGACCGTTATCCCATCCCCGTGCTTTCTCGCCGTGCCCGCACTCTGATTCTCAACTGCGGTGAATACAACTGGCGCGAAATTAACCCCGACATATTCGGCTCGATGATTCAGGCGGTCGTTACCCCTGAACACCGCGCAGGTCTCGGTATGCACTACACATCGGTGCCGAATATCGAGAAAGTGATACGTCCGCTATTCCTCGATGCACTCGAAGAAGAATTTGAGGCTGCTTGCGCCGAGGCCCGCGAAAAAATGTCAAAGAAAGCGAACAACGACCGTGCTTCTCAACGCTTGCGCAATCTGCTAAACCACCTGTCAAACATCAAATTCTTTGACCCTGCCTGCGGTAGCGGCAACTTCCTTATCATCACCTATAAGCGACTGCGCGAGCTTGAAATCCGCATCTGGAAAGCGATGCGTGAGATTACCGGGATGGCATTGCTGCCATTCCCAAACATCACTCTTACGCAGTTCTACGGCATCGAGCTCGACGAGTATGCTGCCGAGACCGCAACGCTCTCCATGTGGCTCGCCGAACATCAGATGAACGTCAAGTTTCAGGAAGAACTCTTCGTCCTCCCCGAAACCTTGCCGTTAAAGCAATCCGGTCATATCGTCTGCGGCAACGCCTGTCGCCTCGACTGGAATACCGTATGCCCCCATACTCCCGAAGAAGAAGTCTACATCATGGGCAATCCGCCATATCTTGGTAGTAAACTTCAAGAGGCGATACAGAAAGATGATATGAAAGTAGCTCTTTCTGATGTGAAAGATAAAAAAGGCGTAGATTATATAGCTGCTTGGTTTTGGAAGGGCGCAAAATACATTAAAGAGTCAAAAGCAAAGTATGCTTTTGTTACAACGAATTCAATCAGTCAAGGCGAGCAAGTTGCAATGCTGTGGAAGCCTATCTTTGACCTTGGACTTGAAATATTCTATGCAAGGACCTCTTTTAAGTGGAGTAACAATGCCAAATACAATGCGGCAGTAACTGTTGCTATCATTGGCGTTGGAAATAAAAACAATATTCAGAAACTCTTGTTTAATGAGCAAGAGAATAAAGCATATAAAGTTGACAACATCAACCCTTATTTGTCTGCCTCTGACAATGTAATTGTCGCTAAAACATATAATATACCCCACGGGTTACCTAAAGCTGAATTCGGTTGTATGCCTTATGACAATGGGCATCTTTTACTAAGTGAGTCTGAAAAAAATTCTTTGCTTGAAAAATATCCCGAATCGGACATATTTATCAAGCGAATTATGGGTTCGCATGAATTTCTTAACGACATACGTAGATATTGTCTTTGGATTGATGATGATAAACGAGAAGAAGCAGAAAACATCCCTCTTTTAAGAGAAAGAATAGCCGCAACGAAAGATTTTCGCCTAAACGAGAGTAAAGACGGGGCATCATTAGCTAACCGCCCTCATCAATTCAGAGAGCATTATGTTATTAATGAAGATAGCAAGGGGAAAGTAATTATACCTTCCGTTTCTTCTGAACGACGGATATACATCCCAATAGGTTACGTTGATAAAGATACTGTAATATCTAATCTGGCTTTTGCCGTATATGGAGCAGAGAAGTGGCTATTTGCATTGTTGACTTCAAGGATGCACAATCTTTGGGTTCGTACAGTTGGTGGTAGACTAAAAACCGATTATAGATATTCAGCTACGCTCTGCTATAATACTTTCCCATTTCCGAAACTGGCAACAGCCGAGAAGGAGGAACTGGAGCGTCATGCGCAGAACATCCTCAATACTCGCGACGAGAACTTCGACATGACGCTCGGCGAAATGTATAATCCGGAATCCATGCCGAAGGAACTGCGCGACGCGCACCATCAGCTCGACCTTGCCGTGGAGCGCATATACCGCCCCGAGCCGTTCACTTCCGATGAAGAACGCCTCGAACACCTTTTCAAACTCTACGCCAAAATGACAAAAAAATGAATATTCCCTTTTCTCAAAGATACGGTTATATCAAGCCTGAAAATGTATTCATTAGAGAAAGTTTAACAGGCTCAATTTTAAATTCAACATATAACTTTATACAGAACTTATTTCATGAGCAATACATTCCTTACGATTATAGTGATCTTCATGGTGAACTATGGTTAAAAGTTTTAAATCTACGTATTGATCAGATGGGGCCAAGCATAACTGACTTAATTTTAGATGAGAGAAATCCTTGGTATGAACGAATTGATCATTTGGAATGGTTAATCAATTATATCCGTTCTTACATAAACGACACTAACAAAGGTTTTACTCCAGTTTATGTGATGAATTGTAATAATGCTCTCGACCGCCATTTACTATGGCTTAATTCTGAGTTTGAAAGACACAACTACGCTTATCGGATCATAAATGATGTTTTTATAGAAACCACATCATCATCTGAAATGGCAGTGATTCAGGAATCTTTGGCTGAAGCTGATGCTAATTCTGTCACTCATTTGCAAGAAAGCCTTAAACTGCTATCTCCTAGTAATCAGGAGTTGAGTACACGCAATGCAATAAAAGAAGCCATAAGTGCAGTTGAAGTAACCGCTCGCCAAATAACAAACGCTAGTACTCTTGATGAAGCATTTAAAAAGTTGAGAGATATTCATCCAATGATAAAACTCTCAATAGAGAAACTTTATCATTATACCAACCAAAAGGATACCGGGATAAGACATGGTTGGATGGAACAAAGTGATGAACCGACCATCAACGAAGCAATCTTTGTACTTGTTACAAGTTGCTCCTTTATAAATTATCTCAATAAAGTATATTGTAATTCAGAACATAAATGA